>JBIJCH010000266.1:0-3978 GCA_044344815.1 Flavobacteriales bacterium
GACGGATGTGACGACCACGACCACCGTGGGTGGAGCGAGCACCACCGGAACTCTTGAGGACGAGGACGTGATCGACGACGTTGCGCTGTTCAAGTCGGGCGTGGTGGTGGGCGCCGGTGCGGAGTTCGCGCTGGCCTCGGGCACCACCCTTTTCGGTGGGCTCACTTACAACAGCGCGTTCACCAACACGCTGGACAGCGACGCCAAGAACCTCTCGTCGAACGGCAACAAGAGCAAGCTCTTCGCCGATTACCTGGAGATCACGCTGGGGGTGTTCCTCTGAGCACAGGTCCCGTCCACACGTTCGTTCCGAAGCACATCCCCACATGAAGCCTCTGTTGCACATGGCCCTCATCGGCCTCCTCACCGGCACCCCGTTCACCGCCCAGGCCCAGGACGATGACAAGGAGAGATGGAACGGCCTGCGGGCCGGCTACTACAGCAGCAACCTCGATGGGGACCGGGGCGAGGCCGACGCCCGGACCGGGTTCTACGCCGGCTACTTCCGCAACTTCATCAAGGTGCCGATCTACAGCCTGAGCACCGGCCTCGAATACCATACCTCCGGTGCCACCTCAGGTTCCAGCGAGACCCGCCTTGGCTACCTCTCACTGCCCATCAACAACCGCTTCAAGTTCGGGCCGGCGTATTTCGACATCGGGATCGATCCGGCGTTCAAGTTGAGCGAAAAGGCCCTTGTGAACGGGTCCGAGGTCGACCTGCCCGATGATTCAAAGGCAGAGCCCTTTGACCTGCTGGTGCACGCCGGAGCTGGCTTCAAGCTGCTCTTCCTGGGCATTGAGGCGCGGTACCGCTACGGACTCACGGACGTTTACGAAGGGACGCGGAACAAGGGGCTGGAGCTCGGGCTGAGCACCTTTTTCTGAGGTCCACGCGCTCAGCCGTTCGGCTCCGGCCTTTCCTTCACGGGAAGGTGCACATGCACCCAGGTCCCACCGCTCGGTGGTGTTTCAATGCTGTAAGATCCACCGAGCAACGACAGGATATCGTGGATGATCATGTACCCGAGCCCGGGGCGGTCCGTGGCCGTGCGCACATCGGATGACCCTGCGTGCAAGGCATGGATGCGCTGTTGGGCAGCAGCGGACATTCCCGGTCCATTGTCCTTTACGGTGACGCGATACCCGGCCGGTATCCGCTCTCCTTCCACGGTGACCAGCCCACCGGCATGGCCTGCGGCATTGGCCACCAGGTTCTGCAGCACGATGCCGAACAGGCGCGGGTCGACCCACGCATGATCGTCATGCGGCACCTCATTGATGAAGCGCACCGTGGTGGCGTGCTGTTGGAACTGCGCGAGCACCTCCTCGGCGAGCGCCCGGGCCTCCACATCCACCGGCACCACCGCGATCTCACCGCCTTGGTTGCGGATCCATTCGAGGATGTTGCTGGCGTTGGCGTACAGCTTTTCGGAGGAACTGGAGATCTCCGCCAACGTGTGCCGCAGCACTTCCGGTTTCTCGGAACGTGCGCTGCGCAGGGTCCGCGTGGCCGCCCGCGAGATGAACCGCAGCGGGGAAACGATGTCGTGCGAAAGGATGCTGATGAGGCGGTCCTTCACCCCCAGCGCCCTGGTCAGCTCTCCATTGGTGCGCTGCAGTTCCATGGTGCGGTCCTCTACGATGGCCTCCAGTTTCGCCTGGGCCCGGAGCAGCCGGTCCGTGCGCACGCGCACCAACAGCCACCCCAGGCCCAGGAGCAGGCACAAGCCCGCTCCCATGGTCCAGGGGCTGCGGTACCACGGTGTCATCACGTGGATGCTCAACAGGTCGCGCACCGCGGCTCCATGCCGCATCATCTGCAGCGTGTAGTTTCCCGGAGGCAGCCGTTCCACCGTGAGCAGGTCCGAGGCCATGTCCATGCGCACCCAGGCCGTGTCAAGGCCGCGAACACGGTAAAAGAGCTGGAGATCGGCCGGCTCGGTCCAGCAGGGCAGCGCGTATCGCAGGGTGAGCCGGTCGGTTCCCAACAGGTTCAATGTCCGGGTGTTGCCCAGATGCGCACCGTTCTGTCGAAGTTCGTCGATGAAGGGTTCAAAGGCCGCAGGGTCATCCTGGATCGCTTCCGGCACGAAGCGCACAAGGCCGTCAATGGTGGGCAACGAGACCTCCCCGGTCGGCAGGCGCACGTACGGCGGTGAGCATCCCCCGTTGAACTCCAGCGTGCCCAACCCTTCGCTCCGGCCAAAGGAACGATAGCCCAGGGTATGGCCATGCTTCGATAGATGATCCTCAAGGTCCGCCGCACGCACCACGAACAGCCCATGATTGGTGGGCATCCAGATGCGTCCTCGTGCATCGGGAATGAACGCGTGCACATGGCTCAGGCCCCCTTGCGGGTCAAGGGGAAGGTGCACCACCTTGTTCCCTTCGATCACGATCACCCCTTCACCATAGGTGCCCACCAGCACACGTTCACCCCAACGGAAAAGCGTCCGTGCATAGGTATTCTCCAGTCCCTGAACCGGGACCAGCCGGTCACCGTTAACCCGGTACACGCCATGGCCGGTCGCCCACCACAAGAACCCGTCCGGTCCACGCATCAGGTCGAATGGGTTGGACCGGTAGTTGAAGACGCGATGGGTGAGCACAGGACGGGCCTCAAGGCCTACCCAGGCCTCCAACCCAGCGGACCCGGCCACCCAGACCGTATCCCGCTCCTCCAACATCACGGTCACCGAACCGGCGGAGGAAAGCTTGGAGACCAGCAATTGCCCGTCGCGGATCGCGTGCACACGAACCGTGTCCCCCCGTGCGCTCCAAAGCCGATCGCGTTGGCCGGCCAGCAGCACGTGCTGTTCACAGGGAAGGATCGGGAAACTTTCGGAAACGAATCCGTCCGGGGTACAGATGGACGCACGGCTGGTAAGCACCCTGCCTCCGCCGATCGCGGCTTGGGCGTAGAACGAATTGTCCTGACCAAGCTTTGGGGCGGTGTGTGGGACAAGCGTACTGAACCGGTGCCGCGTGTAACGGAAAAGGCCCCTCGTGGACGTACCGATGAACAGCGAGTTACCGTCCGGTGACAATACCGCTGCGTTCAATATGGTGTTGAGCGGGAGCTCCACGGCCAGTTCCTCGAACGCAAGCGTCGATCCGGTGCGTGAGGCCAGGTGCCAGATCCGCCCTGAACCCACGACGAACACATCACGCCCGGTGGAGGACCAAAGCGCCCGTTCGGCCAAGCGCAGATCCACCCCGCTCACGGTCATGGTGCGCAGGACCCGCCGGCGCCGATCGACCAAGTGGATGGACTTGTCCTTCGCCAGCACGAACAGCTCCCCACCGCTCATGAACGCGCCCTGCTGGTCCATGGGTACTTCAATGGCCCACACCTCGCCTTGATCGGTCGTGACCTGCATCCCCTTCCTGTTCGCGGCGGCGAAACCTCCTTCCGGAAGCGGCAGAATACGCAGGTCCCATGCGCGCCATTGCGTTGAGAACAGGGGAGTCTCTGCAATGGCACGGTACGCAACGAGGTCGGTAACGCCCCCGGAAATGATCGCGAGGGTCTTGTCCTTTCCACGCCCATCGATCTCCCGGGTCACGCTTCCTGTGGTGACACGGTAAAGGCTCCCGGCCGCATCGTTCACGAACAATGCGCCCGTCCTGTCCTGCATCAGGTATTGCAAGCGATCATCCAGAAGGTCACTGTCATTGCGCGTGGAGAAGACCCGCATCAAGCGGCCGTCGTAGCGGACCAGGCCTCCTTCGGTGGTCATCCACAGGTAGCCGCTGCCATCCATGGCCAGGGAACGCACGCTGTTCTGGGGCAGCCCGTTCTCCGCCGTGATATGCTGCACGCTCCACCCTTGCTGGGCTGTTGCGTCCGTGAAAAGAACGACACAGGCCAACCCTTTCAGGCACCGTGAAATGACCCCCTTGGAGCGTTGGGCGCGAACCATGGATCAGCCCCTCTTGCGGCCGTAGGCCCACAACTTCTCCTGCAGCTCAAGCA
>JBIJCH010000267.1:0-3968 GCA_044344815.1 Flavobacteriales bacterium
CGGCGAACCCTGGCTGGATCACCAGTGCCATCTGGTAGTTGGCCGCAGCACTGTCCAGCTGCCCCGAACGCTCCATGGCGACACCGCGGTTGTACCAAGCCTGGAAGTAATCGGGGTTCAACGCGATCGCCCGGCCGAAGTCCCGCTTGGCACCGGCCAGGTCCCGGAGGTACTCCATGCGCACGAAGCCGCTGTTGTAGTGGGCCATGGCGTTGGTGCTGTCCACCTCCATGATGCGGCGGTAGGTCTCCAGGGCGGCGCTGTCCTGTCCGGTCTCCTGCAGGAACATGGCCTTGCCGTAGAGCGCCTCCACGCTTCGCGGCCGCAGGCCGATGGCCGTGTTGAAGTACTGCAGCGCCAGCGGGTCGTTCCGCCGTGCGCTTAGCACGCCGAGTTGCACGAAGCTGCGGTGGTCCGTGGGGTCCTGCTCCACCGCCGTGCGGAAACTGCTGATCGCCGTGCTGGTGTCCCCCAATTCAATGTACACGAAGCCTTTGAGGTAGTAGCCCTGGGCCAGGTTGGGGTCTTGCCGAAGCGCCCGGTTCACAAGGTCGATGCTGCCCATGTGGTCGCGTAGAACCAGGCGGATCTCGGCAAGCCGCAGCAGCGCATCCACGTTGCTGGGGTCCAGCGCGATCACTTTCTCGAACTGCGCCGTGGCCTTGTCCACCTGGACCATGGTGTAGTAAAGTCCACCTAGCGTGGTTCGGTAGGTCGTGTTGGTGCTGTCCAAGGCCACGGCACGCTCCATGTCGAGCACGGCCAGCCGCAGGCTGTCGGCCCGCTGATGGAGCAACGCCCGTTCCATGTAGAGGGCCGCGTTCTCCGGGGCGCTCACGATGCGCTGCTCCACTGCGCGGATGGCCTGCGTGAGGCTGTCCACCGGGGCTTCCTGGGCGGGGGGGGATGGAGGCGCTCCACCGCCTGTGCAGGCGATGAACCCCAGGAGCGGCAGCAGCTTGACGATGGAACGGATGGACATGGACGAAGTGGCGGAAAAGCAGGAGCCCCGATGCTCCAGACACCGGGGCTCCAAGGTAAACGGTAGTCGAAAGCTGCGTATTACCGTTACTCGGTCGGGACCGCCTCCAGCTTGGAGGCCGAGTCCTTGATCTTCGATTCCAGTTCCTCACAGAGCTCGATATTGTCATCGAGCAGCTGGCGCACCATGTCGCGGCCCTGGCCCAGCTTGTTCTCCTGGTAGGAGAACCAGCTGCCGCTCTTCTTCACGATGCCCAGTTCCACCCCCATGTCGATGATCTCCCCGGTCTTGCTGATGCCCTTGCCGAAGAGGATGTCGAACTCGGCCTTGCGGAACGGCGGCGCCACCTTGTTCTTCACCACCTTCACCTTCACCCGGTTGCCCACTGCGGTCTCCCCTTCCTTGATCTGGGTCGACCGGCGGATGTCGAGGCGGATGCTGGCATAGAACTTCAGGGCGTTGCCACCGGTGGTGGTCTCGGGGTTGCCGAACATCACACCGATCTTCTCGCGCAGCTGGTTGATGAAGATGCAGCAGCAGCCGGTCTTGCCGATGGTGCCGGTGAGCTTGCGCAGGGCCTTGCTCATCAGGCGGGCCTGCATGCCCACCGCGCTGTCGCCCATCTCCCCCTCGATCTCCGCACGGGGCGTGAGGGCCGCCACGCTGTCGACCACCAGCAGGTCGATCGCACCGGAGCGGATGAGGTTGTCAGCGATCTCCAGCGCCTGCTCACCGTTGTCAGGCTGGCTGATCAGCAGGTTCTCGGTGTCCACGCCCAGCGCCTCGGCATAGAACCGGTCGAAGGCGTGCTCGGCATCGATGATGGCCGCGATCCCGCCCTTCTTCTGCACCTCGGCGATGGCGTGGATCGCCAGCGTGGTCTTACCAGAGGATTCCGGTCCGAAGATCTCGACGATGCGGCCCTTGGGATAGCCGCCAACGCCCAAGGCCATGTCCAGGCCGATCGATCCCGTGGGGATCACCTCCACCTGCTCCACCGCCTCGTCGCCCAGTTTCATGATCGCGCCCTTGCCGAAGGTCTTCTCCAGCTTGTCCATCGTCAGCTGAAGGGCCTTCAGCTTCTCCTTGTTCACCTCGTTGGCCATGGTATGGGGTTTTGAAGAGTTTGCGTTGATCTGTTCAGGCCCGCCCACCGCGGGACGAACGTTTTAAGGAACCGCCGCGCACGGCCTTACGGCGCGCGCTCGACACGGGTGCGGAGCTGGTCCGCTTCTTCGCGGATGCCATGCCGCGTGCCGCTGTGCCGCTGGCCGCGCCTGGTCTCTTAGACTTCTTTGCTCCAGTTGAACGGCCGGTGTTGGTACCCTTCTTCCCTTTTCGAGGGCTGCGCGAACCGGCCTTGGTCTTCGGCGAACTGGCGGTGCGTCCGGTCTTTGCGGCCTTCTTCACCTTCGCGGCAGGCTTGGCCGCGCTCGGGCGCATCGCTTTGCGCGCACCAACGGCCACCTTGCCGCTGCTCTTCGACCGGCCACCTGCGGAGGACTTGCCTGCCTTGCCCTTGGCCTTTCTGCCGCCCTTGTCCGCTGTGCTCGTCGACGGCATCGGAGCACCCAGTACCTGCTGCGCATGGTCGGCCGTGTCCACATCGCGGATCACGCGCTCGATGCGCCCCTGCTCGTCGATGATGAAGGTGGTCCGAACGATGCCCATGAACTCCCGGCCCATGAACTTCTTCTGCCGCCACACGCCGTAGGCGTTCACCACGCTGCGGTCCACATCCGCGAGCAGACGGAACGGGAGCTTGTACTTGGCCGCGAAGCGCTGGTGGCTGCGAACATCATCAGTGCTTACACCGAGCACGTCATACCCGGACGCACGAAGCTCGGCTTGGGCATCGCGCAGGCTGCAGGCCTCGGCGGTGCAGCCCGGAGTGTCGTCCTTCGGATAAAAGTACAGCACCAGCTTCCGGCCTCCATAGTTCGCCAGCGACACGGCCTGGCCCTCCTGGTCCATACCAGAGATCGCGGGTGCCTTATCGCCAACTTCCAAGGGTTTCATGCCTGACGATAATTACGTCAATAACTCGACGGACAATTAAGCATGCCATTCGGGTGATCGCCAAATTTTTCGACGCGAAGTTTTCAACGATCGGTCATGGTCGGGGCTTGACAGGGTGCTTCAAGGCAAGTTCCACCGCCGATGCTAACGCATTGTGCATCATATAGATAGATGTTCTCTTTTTGTCGACGAATGGCGGTTTTTCGTCGATGTAACTTGACAGCGGAGTGCTGTTCACCCTTGCTTTGCCTTCCGCTCAGGCTGACCGGGCTACTTGGACAGAAGAAGCCGACAGCCATGAACGACAGGTTCCCGACCCAACGAATGGGCGTTCGCCCTTGGTCGGTCATCGCGCGCCTACCTCATCAGTTCACCTCCGGTGAACGCCGCCGCATCTTCCTCACGATGGTGTTCATCCGGCCAGGTCGTTGAACCCCGCCTAGTGCCCCCGATACCCCGATCCGACCCAACCAAATACACGGACCATGAAGACGAACTGTACAACGATACGTTGGAGCACCGCTCTCCTGATGGCAGGTGCGGTAGGCCTTCTACAGGCGCAGCACCACGCTGGTGATCCCGCCGATGGCCTGGATGACCTGCTCCATCACCACGATCGTCGCATCGAATTCACGGAGAACAGAGGCCAGTTCTCGGACGGTGTGCTTTATCTGGCCCAGTTCCCGGCCGGTCAGGCGATCGCCACCCGGGAAGGCATGGTGGTGAAGGCCTTTGATCCCGCTTCGATCAAAGCCCGACAGGATGAGGGCATGCGCATCGAACAGGAGATGCACGATGGCCGGCCCCCGCGGCCGCTCGTTTGGCGTGAGAAGGGACATGGTTGGATGCTGGAGTTCGTCGGTGCTTCACCGGACATGCGGGTCTCCGCACGAGGGACCCATCCCGAAGTGACCAACTACTTCCTTGGAGGTAGGCAGGCGCTGAACGTCGCCAGCCATCAGGAAGT
>JBIJCH010000269.1:0-3964 GCA_044344815.1 Flavobacteriales bacterium
TGCTGTCAAGACCTCACCGGGTCACGGTCACGACCACTGGGTAATGGTCGCTCACCTCACGGCCGTTCACCTGGGGGTGTGGTACCGCATAACCGACGATACGCCACCTTGTCGGGGTGATGAGCACATGGTCGATGCGGGGCAGGGGGGGCGGCTGCCGGCCGAAGCCGTTGTAGGTGCCTGTCGCCCCTTGCTCCTCCGGGCATGCGTTCAGCAGCAGCTGGTCCAGGACCCGCATCGCGGGGTCATCCGGGATGGCGTTGAGGTCACCCATCAGCAGCACATCCGTGCCTTGGACCAGAACGGGATGGATCCGGCCCAGCAGGAGCTCCGCGCTGCGGAGCCGGGCCTCGGAGCCCACGTGGTCCCAATGCGTGTTCACCACCACGATGCTGTCGCCCTTCACCCGGTCACGCAGCACGGCCCAGGTGGCGATGCGCTCACAGGCCGCATCCCAGCCCTTGCTCACGGTGTCGGGCGTTGGCGAAAGCCAGATGGTCGTTCCCCCGGCCAGCGCAAACCGGGCCGTGTCGTAGTAGATCGGGCTGAACTCGCCCTGCCGGTCCCCGTCCTCGCGGCCCACCCCGAAGCGCGCATGGCCGGGCCATTGCGCATCCAGGTAGGTCAGCTGGTGGGCCAGTCCCTCCTGCAGGCCGATGAGGGCGGGTCGGACATCCTTCACCACGCCGGCAAGTGCCTCCTTGCGCAGGTCCCACCGGTCGGGGCCGTCAGCCTGGTTGTCGTACCGGATGTTGTAGGTGACCACCGTGAGGGTGTCGGACTGTGCCCCCGCCGCGAAGGCGCAGAGCAGCAGGGGCATGGTCCATGGGCGCATGCTGCGCTCAGTCGGCCAGGAAGCCGAATTTGCCTGCCTTGTAGTCCTCGATGGCCTGGCGGATCTCCTCGTCGGTGTTCATCACGAAGGGACCGTAGCTCACATAGGGCTCGTTCAGCGGTTCACCGCTCAGCACCAGCAGGATGCACTTGCGTTCGGCCTCGATGCGGATGGTGCCCGCTTCGTTCCGCAGCTGCACATAATGGTTCTCCGGGCCGGCCACCCCGTTCACCTTGATCGCTCCATCGATCACGAGGATGCCGGAGTTGAAATGGCCCGGCAGTTCGAAACGGACATCGGCCCCGGCGTTCAGGTGCATGTCGTACATGTGCACAGGGCTGTAGGTGCTGGCGATGCCCTTCACGCCCGCGAACTCACCGGCCACCACGTGCACCGTGCCCATGCCCTTGGGCAGCACCACCCCGGGCTTCTTCGTGTGCAGGATGCTCTGGTACTTCGCCGGCACCATCTTGTGCTTCGCCGGCAGGTTGATCCAAAGCTGCAGCATCTCGAAGGCACCGCCCGTTCGGTTGAAGGTCTGCTCGTGGTACTCCTTGTGCAGCACGCCGCCACCGGCCGTCATCCACTGCACATCGCCGGGTTTGATGATGCCGTGGTTGCCCTTGCTGTCGTGGTGCTCCACACTGCCCTTGTAGGCGAAGGTGATGGTCTCGATGCCCCGGTGCGGGTGAACGCCCACGCCCTTGCTGATGTCGCTGGGCGGGAAGTTCACCTCGGCGTTGAAGTCGAGCAGGAAGAAGGGGCTCATGCGCTCCTCGAACCCCTTCCCGTTGGGGAAGTAGTTCATCACCTTGAACCCATTGCCCACCATGTGGGTGTTGGTGGGGGAGAGAACGCCCTCCACGCCGCGCTGCCCGCTATTGGCAAGGTTCTCCATCGCCTTGGCCGTACCGCTCAGCGCCCCGCCGAGCATCGTGAGCGCCGTGCCCAGCAGGCCGCGACGCAGGAATTCCTTTCGTTCCATGGTACTGGTCGTTGCTTCCCGAACAGCAAGGTATGCCGGAAGGTTCAAGCCTGCGGCGCCGCCTTCAATGTCCGGCGCGGCAGGACCGGTGGCTTTGCGACCGCGCTGTTCATTCGCGCAGCAGGCCGATCACGGCGCGCTCCAGTTCGGTGCGCTGATCGGGCGTGGCATCATCGTTCATCGCATTGTGCGGCACGGTGGAGCGCAGTATGGTGATGCCAAGACGTTGCTGCTCTGCCGATGTGGGCAGCACACCTTCATTCGGCGGCATGTCATTGGAGCGCACCGCCGAGCTTCACGCAGGCATCGAAGGGCTTCAGGCAGGTCTCGCGCAGATGGCGTTCGTTGTGAAAGGCCGGATAGCTGTCGCGCCCGCCGTCGCCGTGGTTGGCCACGAAGTGCTTGGGCGTGGTGATGATGCCATTGCTTTCCATGGCCCTCACGTAGGTGGCCCCCATCCAGGAGGCCAGCAGCGGGTCCTCGCCGTAGGTCTCCTCCACCCGGCCCCAGCGCACGTCGGTGGCCAGGTTCACCACGGGGCTCAGCACCATGCGGATGCCGCGGGCCTTGGTCTCCAGCGTGATGGCCCGGCTCACCTGGCCCATCATCGTGGTGTCGAAGCTGGCGGCCAGGGCGATGCTCTGCGGGAAGGCCGTGGCGCCGGGCAGCACCAGCCCATGCAGCGCTTCCTCGTAGGGGATGAAGGGGATGCCCGGACGGGTGCGTTCGCTGAAGTGGCGATGGTGGCCGTTGACGCGCTCGAGCAATTGCGCGCCAGCTGTGCCCTGGGCGCCTCCGATCAGCTGCTGGGTGGCGGTTTGCGCGCCGGTGCCGCGGTCCAACTGTAGTCCGAAGATGCCGTTCCTGTAGCGCGCGCTGTCGTTCCCCACTTCGCCCACCACCATGAAGAGCTGGCGGAACTTCTCATCGGGCGTCATGCGGCCCAGCAGGTCCTGCACGCGTTGTTCAGTGCGACGGGAAGGGTCCTGGTAGGGGACTGGGCCTGGAGGGAAGCCCCCAGCACCAAGGCGGGCAAGAGCGAGATGCGGTGTACGGTGGAAACCTTGGCAGCGGCATGTTCGGTCGGGCGCCCGGTCGATCCGGAAAGCACGGGCTGCTGCGGCCAAGGGCTTGCCCTGCCTGCCTACCTTCGCGGACCTGTATTAAGACCAGCCATGTTCGAGAACCTCAGTGACAAGTTAGAGCGCGCGTTCAAGGTCCTCAAGGGCCAGGGCCAGATCAGCGAGATCAATGTGGCGGAGACCGTGAAGGAGATCCGCCGGGCGCTGCTGGATGCCGACGTGAACTACAAGACCGCCAAGGACTTCACCGACCGCGTGAAGGCCAAGGCGTTGGGGCAGAATGTGCTCACCAGCATAAGCCCGGGCCAGCTGCTCACCAAGATCACGCACGACGAGCTCGCCGAGCTCATGGGCGGGCAGGCGGCCGGCATCAACATGGGCGGCAACCCCACCGTGGTGCTCATGAGCGGCCTGCAGGGCTCGGGTAAGACCACCTTCAGCGGCAAGCTGGCCAACTACATCCGCAAGAAGGGCAAGCGACCGCTGCTGGTGGCCTGCGACGTGTACCGCCCCGCGGCCATCGACCAGCTGGAGACCCTTGGCAAGCAGCTCGACATCGCCGTATACAGCGAGCGGTCCAACAACGACCCCGTCGCCATCGCGCAGAACGCCATCGCTTTCGCCAAGCTGCATGGCTTCACGGCCGTGATCGTGGACACCGCAGGGCGCCTGGCGGTGGACGAGGCCATGATGGACGAGATCACCCGGGTGAAGAAGGCCATCCAGCCGCAGGAAACGCTGTTCGTGGTGGACAGCATGACGGGTCAGGACGCGGTGAACACCGCCAAGGCCTTCAACGACCGGCTGAACATCGACGGGGTGGTGCTCACCAAGCTCGATGGCGACGCTCGCGGCGGTGCGGCCCTCAGTATTCGCAGCGTGGTGGACAAGCCGATCAAGTTCATCGGCACCGGTGAGAAGATGGAGGCGCTGGACGAGTTCCACCCCGACCGCATGGCCGGCCGCATCCTGGGCATGGGCGACGTGGTGAGCCTGGTGGAGCGCGCGCAGGAGCAGTTCGACGAGAAGCAGGCGCGCGAGCTCAGCAAGAAGATCGCGAAG
>JBIJCH010000268.1:0-3964 GCA_044344815.1 Flavobacteriales bacterium
GTGGACATGGCCGGTATCCTTTACGGGACCTATTACACCGGCGCGGGGCACGTGGACGGTGGAACGAGCCGTTTCGACACCAACGGCATCATCTACCAGGCCGTGTGCACCGTGGGCGGCTTCCCCACCACGCCCGGAGCTTACTCCAGCACCTATCCCAGCGGTTGGGACATCGGGGTGTTCAAGATCGACTTCCAGGTGGCCGGTGTGAACGCCGCCGGGGCGGGCACGCTGAACCAGGGCTGCGCACCGATCCAGATCGACTTCCTCAACACCAGCACCGGCAACCAGTGGGTCTGGGACTTCGGTGACGGCAGTCCGCTCGACACCTCCTACGCGCCCAGCCACACGTACACCACACCGGGTTCGTTCACCGTCACGCTCATCGCCTTCGACTCCCTGAGCTGCAACCTGGCCGATACCATCACCTTCCCGGTCACCATCGGGCAGGCGCAGCCCATCACCGCCGATTTCACCCTGCTGCAGAACACCGATTGCACCGTGAGCCAGGTGAGCACCACCAACCTGAGCACCGGCACGCCGCTGGCCTTCATCTGGGACATGGGCGACGGCACCTTCCTCACCGATACGAACGTGGTGCACAATTACGCCGGTCCGGGCACCTACAACGTGGAGCTCGTGGCCTACGACCCCACCGGGTGCAGCCAGCCCGATTCGCTCACCATCCCCTTCACCATCCTGCCGCCGGATACCGTGGGCGCCCAGTTCACCGTGAGCCAGGTGCCCGATTGCGACGACCTGATCGTGACCACGCTGAACGCCAGCACCGGCCCGGGGCCGCAGACCTACCAATGGAACATGGGCGATGGCACGCTGCTCACGGGCACGAACGTCACCCATACGTACTCCGGTGCAGGGGCTTACACGATCACGCTCATCGCCAACGACCCCAACACCTGCAACCTGGCCGATACCGCGGCCGTGCAGGTGACGGTGGACCCCACGGTACCCGTGGTGGCCGGTTTCACGGTGGACCAGGTGTTCGACTGCGCGCAGTTGGTGGCCACCACCACCAACACCAGCACGGGCTCCTTCATGGGCTTCAGCTGGGACATGGGGGATGGCACGCCGCTGCTGGCCGACACGAACGTCACGCACCTCTACGCGACCCCGGGTACCTACACGGTGACCCTGGTGGTGAGCGACCTGCTGGGCTGCTCGCCCAATGACACCGCCACCGCCACGCTGGTCGTCGATCCGCTGGAGCCCGTGGTGGCCGACTTCACCCTGGCACAGATCGACGACTGCACGCTCATGCTCGTGGAGGCCGTCAACCAGAGCACGGGCGACAGCGTGTCGTACTCCTGGAACATGGGCGACGGCACCATCCTGAACACCACCGACGTATCGCACACCTACACCACGCCGGGCATCTACAACGTGACGCTCACCGTGACCGACCTGGGTTGCGGGCAGAACGACCAGATGTCCATGCAGGTGAACGTGATCAACACCATCCCGGTGGCCATCGCCACCACGGGTGTGATCTGCCCGGGCGAGGTGGCCACGCTCGATGGCACCTCCAGCCAGGGCGGTGCCACCTACCTGTGGAGCACGGGCCAGCCCATGCCGGTGATCCAGGTGTGGGACCCCGGCCAATACGTGCTCACGGTCTCCACGGCGAACTGCACCGGCACCGATACGGTGGACGTGGTGGAGGCCCCGGAGCTCGAACTGAGCTCACGCTTCAGCGCCTGCCCCGATGAGCGGCTGGTGCTCACCGTGCCCATCGACGGGCAGAGCTATGCGTGGAGCACCGGCGGCACGGCCCGCGATGAGAACGTGGTGGGCCCGGGCACCTATGTGTTCACCGTGGTGAGCCAGCAGGGCTGCACCTATGTGGACACGATCACGGTGGACCCGCTCGATGGCGACGCACGGATCTTCGCCCCGAACGCCTTCACGCCCGATGGCGATGGCATCAACGATGTTTGGACGGTGACCGGCTACGGGGAGCAGGAGGTGGAGCTGATGGTGTTCAACCGGTGGGGTGAGCGCATCTTCACCGCGAACAACCTGATGACCCCGTGGGACGGCACGTACAACGGGCAACCGGTGAAGCAGGACGTGTACGTGTACGTGATGAAGTACAACGCCCAGTGCCAGCAGGAGGTGTTCACCACCGCGCGCGGCCACGTGAGCGTACTGCGCTGACCATTCCTGGACCCTGCAAGGAACAGAACCAGTCGAACGACCATGGAGAAGAAGGATAATGCCCTGCGCGCGGCGATCGGCGCGCTGTTGGTGGGATGCGTGATGCCGTTCGCGCACGCTGCGGGTCCCGCCGCTCCGTTCACGCCCAACGAGGGCCAGTGGCGGCAGCCTTTCCTGTTCAAGGCCGAATCGGGCAACCTGGCGCTGTTCGCCGGCCGGTCGGCGCTGAGCTGGAGCATGCTGCAGCCCGACCTTGAGGAGGTGCTGCACGAGGCCCATCACGACGGTGTGCGGCCCATGATCGCCGGACATGCGTGGCGGATGCATTTCGAGGATGCCACGCCCGCGTCCATCGCCGGCGAGGTGCCCGGAGCCGAGCGCTACGGCTATTTCCTGGGCAACGATCCATCGCGCTGGCGTCCTCGCGTGCCGCGTTACGAGTCCGTGCGATACAGCGACCTGTGGCCGGGCATCGACCTGCGCGTGTACATGCGTGATGGCGCCTTCAAGTACGACCTGGAACTGGCCCCCGGTGCGGACGCCTCGAAGGCCGTGTTCCGGTACGAGGGCCTGGAGGGAATGAGCGTGGACGCTGAAGGGGACCTGGTGTTGCGCACCTCGCTCGGTGAGGTGAAGGAGCTGCGGCCCGTCGCCTGGTATGCTGATGGAGCTAGGGAACCGGTGGCGTGCGCGTACGTGCTGCAGGGCGACCGTCTCTCGTTCAGCATGCCCGGTGCCGACCATGGGCGGCCCATCGTGATCGACCCGGTGCTTGTGGCAAGCACCTTGAGCGGGACGGGCAACCTGGGCCAGACGCAGAACTACGGCCACAGCGCCACCTACGATGCCCAGGGCAACATCTACACCGGTGCGCGCTGCTTCGGCCAGGGCTACCCGGTCACCACAGGAGCGTTCCAAACGGTGTACGGCGGCGGCGGCGTGGACATCGCCGTGAGCAAGCTCAGCCCCGACGGGTCCAATCTGCTTTTCGCCTGCTACCTGGGCGGGGCGGGGGAGGAGTACCCGCACAGCCTTGTGGTGGATGACCTGCTGAACCTCTGGGTGTACGGTTCCACCTCGTCCGACGACTACCCGGTGACCGCGAGCGCCTTCGATCCCACGTACAACGGATCCGGCTTCGGCTCGGAGGACATCGTGATCAGCAAGCTCGACCCCACGGGCACCGTGCTGGTGGGCTCCACCTACGTGGGCGGCAACGGCCAGGATGGGCGCAACGCCTTCACCTTCAACTACGGCGACAACTTCAGGGGCGAGATCATCGTGGACGCTGCGGGCAATGCCGTGGTGAGCAGTTGCACGGTGTCGTCCGATTTTCCCGTCACTGCGGGATGCCTTCAGCCGACCTTGGGCGGCGGTCAGGATGGTGTGGTGTTCAGCCTGAACCCCTTCTGCACGGCGTTGAACTGGAGCACCTTCCTGGGCGGGTCCGGGGGCGACATGGCTTTCGGTGTGAAGCTCGGTGACGATGGCTCGGTGTACGTCTGCGGCGGCACCGAAGGCACCGGTTTCCCCACCACCACGGGCGCGTACGACCCCTCGCCCAACGGCGGGCACGACGCCTTCGTGGTGCGCATGGCCCCGACGGCCACCTCGCTGCTGGCCGGCACCCTTTGGGGCACCACGGCGGACGATGAGGCCTTCTTCCTGCAGCTGGACAATTTCGGCGACGCATACATCTTCGGGCAGAGCCAGGGCACCTTCACCCCCCTGCCCACCGGCGTGTACAGCCAGGCCGGCGGCACCTATGTGGCGAAGTTCAGCGCCGACC
>JBIJCH010000017.1:0-14248 GCA_044344815.1 Flavobacteriales bacterium
CGGGCACGCCGCATGTGTACGCCACGGCCACCGTGCCATCGCAGGTGTTCGGGCAGCTGGTGAGCCCGCTGCTCATGGTGATCGTCTCACCGTTGCTGTCGGTCACGGCGACCGTTGCGTTCAGCGTGCAACCGGCATTGTCCGAGATGGTCACCGTGTACACGCCCGCGCAAAGACCGGTGAGCAGCGTGTCGTTGGTGACCAGGTTCAGCGGCGGCCCCCACACGTAGGCGTAGGGAGCGGTGCCGCCCGAGGTGGACATGGTGATGGCACCCACGCATTGCTGGCACTGGCTGGGCACGACCGACACGTTGTTGGTGAGCGCCGAAGGGCCTGTGACGGTGAACGTGATCGTCGTATCGCAGCCGTTCGCATCGGCCACGGTCACGCTCCACGATCCGGGGCACAGGCCCGCAACGTTCGCGGTGCCCTGCCCCTGCGGCGGAGCCGGGACCCAGTCATAGGTATAGGCACCGGTGCCGCCGCTCACCACGGCCGTGATCGCACCATCGCACAGGCCCGCACAGGTCTCATCCTGCACCGTGCCCGCCACATCGAGCGGTGCCGGCGAGGTCACCAGCACGGTGAAGGTGGAGTCGCACAGCGCCACATCGGTCACCGTCACGCTGTACACACCCGCACAGAGCCCCGTGGCCTGCGGCGTTCCCTGGCCACCACCCGGGGGAGGGGACCAGAAATATGCGTAAGGCGCCACGCCGCCGGTGGGTCCCACCGTGACCGTGCCATCGCACGCGCCCGGGCAGGATTCGCCTGTGGAACTGATGTTGGGGCTGAGCGGCGTGACGGGATCCACGGTGAAGGCCACGGTGGTATCACAGCCGTTGAGGTCGGTGAGGGTGACCGTGTACTGCCCGGCGCACAGGTCCGTGGCCAGGTTGGTGCCCTGTCCACCACCGGGCACCGGCTGCCACAGCACCTCGTAGCCAGGGGTTCCACCGGAGGGGAACACCAGCGCCTCGCCCGTGCAGGGTCCGTTGCAATTCTCAGGAGCCACGATCAGGTTGGCCTCCACCGGGGGCGGCTTGATGATGATGAAGCTCACGGTCGTGTCGCAGCCGACACTGTCGGTGACGGTCACGGTCCAGAATCCCAGGCACAGGTCGCTCACCGCAGGGGTGAACTGGCCCGTCGGGGGCGTGGGTGTCCAGAGGTAGGTGAAGCCGCCCGCACCGCCGCTGGGGTTCACCGAAGCGGTACCGTTGCAGATGTCGTAACAGGTGGCATCGGCGAACGTCAGGCCCGGATCGATCGGCTGCTGCGGCAGCACGGTGAAGGTGACCACCGTGTCGCAGCCGGAAAAGTCCGTGATCGTGCAGCTCCACGTACCGGCGCACAGGCCGGTGGCGTTCGGCGTGCCCTGGCCGGCTCCCGGCGCGGGGCTCCACACGAAGGAGTAAGGTCCCACACCGCCGGTGGGCGCGACGCTAGCCGTGCCCGTGCACGGCCCGTTGCAGTTCTCGTTCGTGGATACCCCGTTGGGGACGATGGGCGTGGGGGCCGGTACGTTCACCACGAACACCGTGTCACAACCGGCCTGGTCCGCGATGGTGACCGTGTAGTCGCCCGCACACATGCCGCTTGCACTGGGCGTACCCTGTCCTGCACCGGGCGTGGGCGCCCAGGTGAAGATGTACGGCGGCACGCCTCCCTGCGCCTGCAGGTCGACCGCACCATCGCAGGCATCCGCACAGCTGGCCGGGGTCACCGTGGTGTTCACGGTGATGCCCGCCGGCGTGGAGATCGTGAACTGCAAGGTGGTGTCGCAACCGGCACCGTCCGTGACCGTGACGAAGTACACGCCGCTGCACAGGTCGGTCGCCGTTGGCGTACCCTGGCCGCCGCCGGGCGGAGGCGTCCATTGGATCGTATAGCCGGGCGTGCCGCCGGAGGGCTGCACCTCGGCGGATCCATCGCACCCGCCTCCACATGTGGCCTGCGTCACCGTAAGGCCGGCCTGGATCGGCGGCGGCGAGGTGATGGTGAAGGCCACCGTGGTGTCACAGCCGGCAGCGTCCGATACCGTCAATGTCCAGGGGCCCGCACACAGGTCCGTGGCGTTCGGCGTGCCCTGGCCGCCACCCGGCGCGGGGCTCCACACATAGGTGTAGCCACCCGTGCCTCCCGTGACGTTCGCCGTGGCGCTGCCATCGCAGCCGGCCGCGCAGGTGTTCGCCGTGAGCTGCAGGTCCACGTTCAACGCAGGCGGCGACGCAATGGTGAACGTGAGCGTGGTGTCGCAGCCGCCGCTACCGATCGTCACCTGTACAGGCCCGGGGCACAGGCCGGTGGCCAGGGCCGTGCCCTGCCCGTTGGATGGCACCGGCGACCAGGTGTAGGTGAACGTGCCATTCCCGCCGGACGCGACCAGCACCACGGATCCATCACACGCACCCGCGCATGACGCATCGGTAACGGTGGCGTTCGCGGTGATGGGCGGCGGTGCACCCACGGTGAAGGCGATCGTGGTGTCGCAGTTCGTGGCATCGGTCACCGTGAGCAGGTAGGGCCCCGCGCATAGACCGCTCGCGTTCGCCGTGCCCTGGCCTGCACCGGGCGCGGGGTCCCAGGTGTACGTGAAGGGCGCGGTCCCGCCGGTGACGATCACACCCGCCGAGCCGTCGCACACGTCCGGACAGCTTGCGTCGAGCACCTGCAACGACAGCTGGAAGGGCGAAGGCGCAAGGATGGTGAACTGGACCGTCGTGTCGCAGCCGGCCGCGTCATCGATCAGCAGCGACCAGTTCCCGGCGCACAGGCCCGTGGCGTTCGGGGTGCCCTGCCCGCCGCCGGGCGTGGGGCTCCACACATAGGTGTACGGACCCGTGCCGCCGGTGGGCTGCACCGAGGCCGACCCATCGCACGAACCACTGCAACCGGTGTTCTGCACCACCAGGCCCGGGGTGATGGGCGCAGGAGCGTTCACATTGAAGGCGAAGGTGGTATCGCAACCGGCGGCATCCACCACTGTGAGGGTGAGGGCGCCCGGACAAAGGCCGGTGGCGGCCGGCGTGCCCTGGCCCGCTCCGGGGGCCGGCGTCCAGGTGTACCCGTAGCCGGGCGTGCCGCCGGACACGGTGGCGGTGGCGCTGCCGTCGCAGCTGTTCCAGCAGGTGGCATCAGTCACCGACAGCGAGGCATCGAGCGGTGGCGGAGCATTGATGGTGAAGGTGACCGTGGTGTCGCAGGCCCCGCTCGTGATCGTCACCTGCACGGTGCCCGGGCACAGGCCCAAAGCCTGCGCCGCACCCTGTCCGTTGCCGGGCACCGGGCTCCACAGGTAGGTGTAGGTGCCCGTGCCACCCGTGGGCGCAAGGACCACCGAACCATCACAACCATCGGCGCACGTGGCATCCGTCACCGCACCGTTGGGAGCTATCGGCGCAGGTGCCGCAATGGTGAACGCCAGCGTGGTGTCGCAGCCGGCGGCATCGGCGATCGTGAGCTGGTAGACACCTGGGCACAGGCCGGTGGCGTTGGGCGTGCCCTGCCCACCACCGGGCGCGGGGCTCCATGCATACGTGTACGGGGCCGTTCCACCGGTGACGATCACACCGGCCGTGCCATCGCACGCGTCCGGGCAGCTCGCGTCGACCACCTGCAGGGAAGGTTGGAGCGGTGCTGGTGATGCGATCGTGAACGGCACGGTGAGCGTGCAACCGCTGGCATCGGTCACCAGCACGCTGTACGCACCCGCGCACAGGCCGGTCGCATCGGCCGTGCCCTGACCGCCGCCCGGGGCGGGCGTCCAGGCGTACGTGTATCCCGGTGTGCCGCCCGTGATCACCACCGAGGCCGTGCCATCGCATCCATCGGAGCAGCTCACGTCGGTCTGCGAGGAGGTCTGCTGCAGCGCAGGGGGATCGGTGAAGGTGAACTGCACCGTGGTGTCACATCCGGCGGCATCGGTGATGGTGAGGAACCAATCGCCCGGGCAGAGCTGTTCCGCCGTGGGCGTACCCTGCCCCACCGGTGGGTTCGGTGTCCATTGGTATTGGAACCCGCCCGCGCCCCCTGAAGCGGTGGCCGTGGCGGAGCCATCACAAGCACCCGGACAGCTGATGGGTGTGGAGGTGCCGTTGGCCAGGATCGGCGGTGGCGCGGTGATGGTGAAGGTGATGGAGGTGTCACAGCCCACCGCGTCCGTCACGAGCACGGTCCACGCACCCGCGCAGAGCAGCGATACCGTCGCGGTGCCCTGACCGACCGGCGGATCCGGTGTCCAGGCGTAGGTGTAGGGGCCCGTGCCCCCGCTGGTGGTGAGCACCACCTCGCCATCACAGGAGGCCGCGCAGGTGGCGTCGGTGACCGAGGAGGTCACGTCCAGCGGCGGAGGCCCCGCGATGGTGAACTGCACGAGCGTGTCACAGCCCGTGGCCTGGTCGGTGATGAGCACGCTCCAGTTGCCCACGCACAGGCCCGTGGCCGTGGTGCTGCCCTGTCCTCCGCCGGGCGACGGCGTCCACAGGTAGGTGAACGGACCGCTGGCGCCGGTGGGCGCCACGGTGGCCGACCCATCACACGAAGTGGCGCAGGTGGCGCTCACCTGGGAACCGTTCGGCACGATGGGGGGCGGCTCGGAGATCTGGAAGGCGAGCGTGGTGTCGCAGCCGTTCGCATCGGTCACCAGCACGCTCCAGTTGCCCGCGCACAGGCCGCTCACGTTCGCGGTGCCCTGCCCTTGCGGCGGTGCGGGGGTCCACAGGTAGGTGAAGATCCCGGTGCCGCCCGTGGTGACCACGCCGGCCGTGCCGTTGCACGCCCCGCTGCAATCCGCGTTGCTCACGGTGAGCACCGGGCTCACCGGCAGCAGCGGGATCGTGAACGTGGTGTCGAACACGCAGTTGTTCTGGTCGGTGATCTCCAGCGTGTTCACGCCCGCGCACAACTGGTTGAAGGAAGAGCCGGTGCCGGCGCCGTTGTTCCAGCTGAAGGCATAGCCCCCACCGGTGCCGCCCACGGCGAGCGCGCTGCCCGTGCCGTCGCACACCTGCGCACAGCTGGGCGGTGTGGTGGCCGGGAAGAAGATCACGCCCAGGGGCGGCGGACCCAGCACCTGCACGGTGGCGGCACAGCCGATGTTCTGGCCCAGGTCGGTGACGATCACCAGCTTGTTGCCCACGCAGGTGCCCGTCCACGTCTGCGCGTTCGGCCCCGTGGCCCAGCTGTACGCGAAGGGGCCCACGCCGCCGTTCACCGTCACGGTCACCGTGGCATCGCACACGCCGTTGCAGCTCACGTTGAACCCGTTGTAGTTGGTGATCACCTGGGCGTTGATGGTGAAGGGGGTCTGGCCCGCACCGGTGCCGCACACGCTGATGCCCCGCAGGGCCTCCGCCGGACGCAGCGCGAGGGCGCCCCAATCGGTATCCACGCCCTGCACGAGCAGGTGCGAGGAACCGGGATCGACGGCCCCGCGGACCCCTCCGGCATCGAGCACACCGGACACCTCGATCGCGGAGCCGCCTGCGAGCACGAGCTTCCGGCCGTTGCCGCCGAACCGCAGGTCACCGGTGACGATGTGGTTGCCGTTGGTGACCAGGGTGCCCTGCCGCACCAACAGGTCGTGCGAGGCCGCGAGCTTGAGGTCGCTGAGCAGGTTCCATCCGCCGCCGCCATCGATCACCACATCGCCCTCCAGCAGCACGCCGCCCACGTCCACATCGGCCACACCCCGCCGCACCAGCATGCGGGCCCGCCCCTGCAGCTGCCAGTCCACCTGGCCCTTCATCGTCCATCCGCCCGTGAGGTTGAGCACGGCGGAGGCATCGCCCTCCACGTGGACGGCCCCGTTACGCTTGGGCGCGATGCGCAGGTCGCCGCACCAGTTCACGCCCTCGAGGGTGATGGTTACCGGCACGCCCGGCGCCACCACCACCGCATCGCTGTTGCGTGGCACACCCGCCCCGCCG
The DNA here is from genome assembly GCA_044344815.1 of Flavobacteriales bacterium. Classification (GTDB taxonomy): domain Bacteria; phylum Bacteroidota; class Bacteroidia; order Flavobacteriales_F; family PHOS-HE28; genus PHOS-HE28. Next base: position 5,931 of record JBIJCH010000017.1, read on the forward strand.
GGACCATCGGGCGTGAGCGACCAGTTGGCGGCATCGTCCCAGCGGCCGTGCTGGCCCGTCCAGTGCAGGGTGCGGTCCTGCGCCGCCACCAGCAGGGGCAGCAGCGCGAGCACCGGCAGCAGGAGCGTCCGGATCGTTCGTTGGCTGGGCATGGAGAGGGCGTTGGGGCTCATTCGAAGACGGGGCAGCGCACGATCATCTTCGCCGGATCCACCTGCTTGCAGGGGTAGATCGCGAGGATGAACTCGTGCGTGTTGGAGCTGGCCACGCGCAGGTCGCTCGTGGTGATGTCGTAGCTGTAGCCGAAGCTGAAGTACTGCAGGAACGGCACCCGCAGCATGAAGGACACCGCGTCGACGTTGCGGTAGCCCACGCCGAAGCCGAGCTTCTTCTTCCATTCGACCATGGCGTTGATGTCGATCGCCACGGGGGAGGCCGGCGAGATCTTGAGCAGGGTGCTGGGCACGATCGAGAAGGACTTGCTGAAGCGCACGCGGCGCCCCCCGCTGAAGAGGAAGTGGCGCGTGAGCCGGGAGTCCTCGCCCACCCCCTCGATGGGATTGCCCAGCGCCTGGTGCAGTGACAGCCCGGCCCAGCCGCTCTTGTTGTACAACCACACGCCCGGCGAGATCACCGGCATCACGTTCACCGAACCCCTGCTGTCGAGCACCGGATCGTTGTAGTTGTCGAGCGTGATGCTCGCCACATCGAGCTTGAACTGCTTGAGCCCCCCGAAGAAGCCCATGGCGAAGTAGGCGTCGCGGGCCATCTGGATGTGGTAGGCGTACGCCAGCAGGACCTGCGTGTGGCCGATGGGGCCCGATTCATCCGCCTCCACGAAGGCGCCGAAGCCATGGCGGTTGGCCATGTAGGGCTTGCCCTTGGGCTTGATCACACCGTGAAGGCTGGCCCAGGCCGTGGTGGGTGCGTTCTCGAAGCCCATCCACTGCCTGCGGTAACCCAGCCGCACATCGAGGCAGTCCTTGCTGCCCGCCACGGCCGGGTTGATGCTGAAGTGGTTGAAGACGTACTGCGTGTACTGCGGCAGCTGCTGCGCCCCGGCCCGAAGAGCGGTGAACAGTAGGGCAAGGGCGGCGAGGCGGTTCATCGGATGATGGTGAGCGAGCCGGTGTAGGGCGCCGACCTTCCCTTGAGCTGCTTGAGATCGATATACCAGTAGTAGGTGGCCACCGGAAGTTCCTTGCCGTTGCGCGTGCCGTCGAAGGGCGTGCGGTAGCCGGTGTCGTTGAACACCTTCTGCCCCCAGCGGTCGTAGATCACCACTTCGCACGAGGGGTAGTCGCCGATGCCGCTGATCTCCCAGGTGTCGTTGATCCCGTCACCGTTCGGTGTGATGGTGTTGGACGGGTTGATCAGCCGCCTCACCTCCACCAGCACGTAGTCCTCGTAGGTGCAACCGTTCACATCGGCGGTGAGGGTGTAGGTCGTGGTCTCCGTGGGCGATGCGATGGGATCGGGGATCTGGTCGCCGCTCAGGCCCGAGCTCGGGCTCCAATCGCACGTGGTGCAGCCCGTGGCGTTCAACTGCACGCTCTCCCCCTCGGCGATCTGCACATCCGGACCCGCGTCCAGGTCCACGTTCACGATGTCGGCACCGGGCCCGCCGCTCATGATGGTGAAGTCGCACTGGGCGGGGATCACCGCACCGTTGTTGGCCACACCGGCCACGATCACCCAGTACTGCGTGCTGGCCGGCAATGCCGGCGTGGTGAGCGTGAAGTCGTTCGAGTCCTGCAGGCATACCGAGGCCGCCGTGAACGAACCCGGCAGGCACGAACCGTCCCCGCTCAGCACCACCACGCTCAGCTCGTTGTCCATGCCCGCGACCGCGGGGCAGTCGATGCCCGAGACCGTGATGTCGACCGTGCCGCCCTGGCTGTTGGTGGTGAACGTGTACCACAGCACGTTCGCCGTGCCCGGACAGAAGCCAGGCCAGCCGGTGGCGCCCGTGTTGTCACCGGCGACGGCCTGCTGGGCGCAGAGCAGCGCCGCGCTGCCGCAGTCGTCGTTCGGTGGTTGGGCGAACAACGGTGCCGCAGCAAGCACGCAGCAGGTCAACAGGGTTCCACGGTTCCGGGACATCCGAGCGATCGCGCACGGACACAAGTGCGCCGGAGCCGAAGGTAGACGGGGGGCCTGCGGCGCTTTCCGCTGGTGGTGCGGCAGTTACGCACACCTGCGTGTTGGCCGCAGGCGCCTGCGTCACAGGGATCCGACCCTGTCGCCGCCGGCATTCTCCAAGCCGGTGTCTGAATCGCTCGGTGACCCCACCAGGAATCGAACCTGGATCTAGAGTTTAGGAAACTCCTATTCTATCCGTTGAACTATGGGGTCGGGGGGCGCAAAAGTAGCCGCGACCGGACAAGCGCCGAACGAACGATCTTCGCCGGACCATGGTGAAGGCAGCGCTCAAGCACCTCTATGCGGAGATGCCGTTCAAGCAGCCGCTCTTCAAGGTGTTGCGCATGCTGCATCCGCCCGAGCGCGTGTTCCGCCACCTTCACTTCAAGGGCGTGATCGAGGTGGACGTGCCGGGGGGCGGGTCCTTCCGGATGCACCACCACGGCTACCAGATCGAGAACCAGCTGTTCTGGCTCGGTGGCGGCGGTTGGGAACCGGTCTCCAGCGCCCTTTGGCGCACCCTCGCGCGCGATGCCCGGGCCATCATGGACGTGGGCGCCAACACCGGCGTGTATACGCTCGTGGCCCGGTGCGTGAACCCCGCCGCCGGCCTGGTGGCGCTGGAACCCGTGGAGCGCGTCTTCCGCAAGCTGCAGGCGAACATCGCCCTGAACGGCTACGCGGTGCATGCCCTGCATGCCGCCGCCAGCCAGCGGGACGGGACCATGACCATCTACGACATGCCGCTGGAGCACGTGGTGTCGGTCTCGCTGAACCGCGGCTTCTACCACGCCGACCAGCAGCAGCAGCTGATCGAGGTTCCGGTGGCGGTGCGCTCCCTTGACAGCGTGGCCGATGAGCTCGGCTGGTCGCATGTGGACCTGCTGAAGATCGACACGGAGACGCACGAGCCGGAGGTGCTCGCCGGGGCCCGCCGCATCCTGGAGCGGGACCGGCCCAGCATGCTGATCGAGGTGCTCAACGACGAGGTGGCCGCCCGTGTGGAGGCGCTGATCGGCCACCTGGGCTACCTGTACTTCAACATCGACGAGCGCCGGCCTCCCGTGCGCGTACCGCATCTTTCCCGCAGCGGGCACTTCAACTTCCTGGTGTGCAGGCCCGAGGTCGCGGCACGGCTCGGCCTTTCCTGATCAATCGAGCCGGTCGACCACGCGCAGGCGCCGCGAGAAGAGTTCACGCCCGCCGTCCAGCACCTTCAACGTGTAGCGCTGCGGGGGCCGCCGGCCCAGGTCGTAGGTGAGCACCGCCTCCTTCAGGTCCTCGTACCGGTGCTCCTCCACCACGTTCTGCTGCTCGTCGATCACCCGCACGGTGATGTCGGCCGGGGCGTTGGCGAAATAGTCGAGCACCGTGCGGCCCGCGGTGCGCGTGGGGAACAGCCCGATGGCAGGCACCGTGTCCGGCACGACCACGGCGGCCGGGTCCACCCTGAACGGATGGTATACGGTGTTGCCGAAGTCGCTCTGGAAGTCGCGCAACAGCCGGCCTTCGCCGTCCACCAGGCGAAGGGTGCCGCGGCCGCCCTTCCAGTTGTACCAGAACTCCAGGCCGTCGCCGGCGGTGTCGCCCAGCAGGAGCGTGTAGCAGCCGGCCGCCAGCAGGAGCGTATCGCTGTAAAGCGTGTCGGGGCGCAGCGTGCCCAGGGCGCGGGTGAGCACCACACCGCCGTCCCCGTCGATCACGCGCAGGTGGTTGTGCCCGGGTTCGGCATTGGTGCGCAGCTGCACCACCACCTTGCCGGGCAGCGCGTCGGGTGCGCGGAACGGCACGCTCATGCGGTCGTCGCCGGTCCACCCGTCCCTGCCGCCATTGGGAAGCGATGCCTCCACGGTGAACCGGTGCGCCCCGGGGCCTCCGCCCAAGGCACCGGCAAGATCCACCTCGGCGGTGGCGTTGAACGGCAGCTCGCCGCGCCATTCGAAAGTGCGCCGGGGCAGGTCGTCCGTGCCGTAGCGCAACAGGACCGACCGCAGCGGTGCGCCGCCCCGGTTGCGGATGCGAACGCGCGCGCCCAGGCAGGCCGGGCTCCCTTCCATCCGCGGACCCGGCAGCTCCACGGCGTCCACGGACACATCGTTCTGCGCCCGCGGCCGGCCGTACACCACGGCGTAGGCGGTGAGCGACTCCACGGCCGTGCTGCTGTCGTGCCGGTAGGGCTCCATGTCAAGGTCCACGTTGAGCGAGGAGCCCATCAGGTACGTCGCAGGAACGGCCACATGCTCGGCCTCGTGCAGCTCGCCGGGGCACCAGTTGGCCCGGTCGAAGATCCAAGTACCCGCCTGGGGGCGCAGCGGGTTCGACCCGCACTCCTTCCACAGCCGGCGGGCATGCACCGTGTCGCCCTGCACCTTCACATAGCGGTGCTTCGCGCAGAACTCCCCGCAACCGTCGTCGGCATGCATGCCATGACCGGTCTGGTGGATGCGCAGCTCCATGGCCGTTGCGCCGGCGGGCAGGGGCACGGTGCGTGGCACCAGCTCGGCCTCGATGGACCGCGACGGGTCGCCGTAGGTGAACTGGCCCTCGTAGAGCGGCTGCACGGCCAGCACCTGCGCCGCGGGCGGTCCCTTCACGAAGGCGAGCTCGAGGGTGAGGGCCCAGCCGCGGTCCTGGTTCGGCTCGTAGCCGGTATGCTCGTAGATCACCTCGGCCTCCCCGTCCAGGAAGCCGGCCAGGTCGGTCACCTCCGCCGTCCATGTCCACGACCAATCACGGCCGAAGCCACCGCCATAGGGCGTGAGCACGCGCGCAAGCTCGATCGTGTCCGCCGCGGCTGCGGGGTGCACGTACACGCGGTCCAGGTAGTCCCAGTCGGCGCATCGCATGCCATCGGGGCAGCCCAAGGTGACCGTGAGCAGCACCTTGCGGAACGAAGGGCCCTCGGGGAACACCACGCGCGCCGGGTATCGGTTGAACCCCTTGGAAGGATCGGTGACAACCGTGAGGCGGTCGTGGGAGCGCACCTTCACCGTGTCAGTGCCGGCGGCATGCGCAATGAGCGACACGAGGAACAGGATGGCCGTGAGGTAGCGGAGCATGCCGCAAACATGGCGAACGAAAGTGGTCCACCCGGCCGACCGCGTCATGCACGGCGGCCCATTCACAACGGCGCGAGGCAGCCTTGACCTGGGCGGCCTCGTCCTCGTAACATTAGACCAACCTATCCCCGCATGAAACAGCTGTACACACTCCTGCTCGCCCTGTGCTTCACCACCGCCGGGGCACAGGTGACCATCGGCCTTAACGAGATGCCCGCCGCCGGCGACGATCTGTACCGCAGCCGCGCTTTCGCCAGCCCGGGCCTAGACTACACCACCACCGGACCGGCGCAGACCTGGGACTTCTCAGGGTTGAACATCACCGCTGATGAGACCCGTTCATACGCCAGCGTGGGTTCGACCAACTTCGTTTACGCACTGATCTATGCCGACCTGGCCTTCAACCCCAACCGGGCCAACCATGTCACCGACGGCGTGGACATCCCTTTCAACCAGCTGCTGCCCATCACCAACCCCTATACCTTCTTCTTCCGGTCATCGTCCCAGTACAAGAAGGTGGGCTATGGCGCCGAGATCGCCGGCATCCCCGTGCCCATCACCTTCACCCAGCAGGACATCATCTATCAGCTGCCGCTGAACTACGGGGACCAGAGCTTCTCCAGCTCCAACTACCAGCTCTCGATCCCGAACCTCGCCTTCTATGGGTACAGCCAGGACCGCACGAACGACGTGGACGGCTGGGGCACCATCACCACGCCCGCCGGCACCTTCGATGCGCTGCGCGTGCACACCACGCTCGCCGGCCGCGACAGCATCAACCTCGACACCCTCGGGCTCGGCTTCGCCATCCCCCGTCCGTTGGTGCACGAGTACAAGTGGCTGAGCCCGGGCAAGCGCGTGCCGGTACTGCAGATCAACACCACCGAGCTCTTCGGCCTGCAGGTGATCACCGACGTGTGGTTCTGGGACGAGCCCCGCAGCATCGACGTGGTGGCCCCGCTGGCCTCCACCCTGTGCGCCGGCGGTGAATACACGCTCACCTACGACGAGACCGGCTCCTACAACGTGGGGAGCTTCCTGAGCCAGGCCAACACCTTCACCGCCGAGCTCAGCGATGCCAACGGCGACTTCACCAACGCCGTTGCCATCGGTGATGTCACCACCACGCAGTCCGGCACCATCACCATCACCATACCGGCCAACACCCCGCCGGGCACGGGTTACCGCATCCGGGTGAACGCCAGCAGCCCCGCCACCACGGGCAACGACAACGGGTTCGCCATCACCGTCGTGCCCGGCACGCCGCCCGTGGCCAACGCCACCGCCGGCGGCCCCACCTCCTTCTGCGACGGGGCCAGCGTGACCCTGAGCGCCGACCAGGACCCGGGCTACACCTACCAGTGGTTGCTGGACGGCAATGTCATCAACGGAGCCACCGCACCCGACCTGCAGGTGGTGGCGGGCGGAGCCTACGCCGTGGTGGTGACCAACACCTGCGGCAACGACCAGAGCGCCGATGTGGCCGTGACGGTGGACCCGCTGCCGGTGCATGTGCTCGACCAGGCCAGCTACTTCGCCTGCCAGGGCGATAGCGTGACGATCGCCGGCGTGGACCAGTCGGGCCTTGATGACCTGGCCTACCAGTGGAACCTCGACGGCAACGTGCTGGCCGGGGCCACGACCAGCACCATCGCCACGGATGTACCGGGCATCTACACCCTGGTCGTCACCGACACCCTCACGGGTTGCTTCTACACCACCGCGGACGGCGTGTTCCAGGCCGGTGCCGTGCCCACTGCCACCATCACGGCCTTGGGCGACACCAGCTTCTGCGCAGGTGGTTCGGTGGTGCTGGACGCCGCCGTGGCCGACCCGCTGGCCACCTATGCCTGGTCCCTGGACGGCAACGCGATCTCCGGTGCCACCAGTGCCACGCTCACGGCCGATCCCACCGGCCTGTACACCGTGGTGGTGACCAGCGACGAAGGCTGCAGCAGCGACCCCTCGGCCGCCGTTGAGGTGACCGAGAACCCCGCACCGCCCCAACCGGTGATCACCCAGGGCGCCGACACGCTCTATGCCAGCGGCAGCGGCAGCTTCGCCTGGTCCCTGTTCGGCAACCCGATCCCCGGGGCCACCGACCCCTTCATCGAAACGGCCACCAGTGGTGACTACACCGTGACCTTGACCGATGCCAACGGGTGTACGAGCACTTCAGCCCCCTACACCTACATCGCCACCGGCCTCACTCCCGTCGTAAGCGGGGCTCCCGCCGTGTTCCCGAACCCCAGCGAGGGCCTCTTCACCATCCGCCTCCCGCAAGGGCCCTCGGCCGGCGACCAGTACCGCGTGCTCGATGTGACCGGGAAGCTGGTGATGCAAGGCAGCCTGTCAGGCCCTGAGAGCACGATCGACCTGGGCGCACAGGACACCGGGGTGTACTTCCTGCAGCTCCTGTCCAACGGGACCACGCACACGGTACGGCTGGTCAGGCGGTAACGGCGACCGCTTGGTGAGGAAGCCCCGGCGTTGGCCGGGGCTTCCTCATGGGCGTCCCATGTGACCGTTCCGTTCCGCGTGCATCCCATTTCATCCGGGCGATGAGCCCCCGGGCAGCCCCAGGCGGCGTTACTTGCGTCATCGTTCCTGAACCATCCGGCGCTGCCGGCTGTTCCCCATCGACATCGCTCAATGCTCAAGACCATCACCTTCCTGGCCTCGGTCACCTTCGGCATCCTGCTGCTCACCTCCGGTGGGATGAGCGATGATGGCAGGGCCGGCGCCACAGGCGCACCCGGCGAGAACACGTGCGTGACCAACTGCCACAACACCTTCGCCCTCAACAGCGGGTCCGGGTCCGTGGTGCTGGGCTCCACCAACATGGTCAACTGGACCTACGTGCCGGGCACCACCTACCACATGTCGGCCACCGTGTCGCTGCCAGGCAGTATTCTCTTCGGTATCGGCGTGGAGTGCCTCACCCCGGCGGGCACCAACGCAGGCCAGCTCAACATCACCGACCCCGCCTCCACGGAGATCAAGAACGCCATCGTGCTGGGCAACTCCCGGCGGAACGTGGTGCATACCCTTGGCGGTGGCGCGGGGAACGGTTCCAAGGTGTTCGAGTTCGACTGGGTCGCCCCGTCGACCAACATC
>JBIJCH010000271.1:0-3922 GCA_044344815.1 Flavobacteriales bacterium
CGCAGTGAGCTCCGGACGCTCCCAATAGCCGAGCGCCAGCCCATCGCCCCCGGTGAAGAGCTCGCCCTTGCGTCCGATGGCGACGGGCCTGAGCTGGTCATCGAGCACGCGCACCGTGGTATGGTGGATCGGGCGTCCGATGGGCACGCTTCCCTTGATCGCCGAGATGTCGCCGATCACGTGGCAGCAGGTGAAGGTGGTGTTCTCGGTGGGGCCGTACCCGTTGATCAGCACGCCCGGCCCCAGCACCTCGTAGGCCCGGCGCACATGCGGCACGCTCAGCACGTCACCTCCGGTGAGGATGTGCCGCAGCCCGCGCAGCCGTTCCACGTGGTCGTCCACAAGGAGGTTGAACAGGCCCGCGGTGAACCACACGGTGGTGACGCCCTGCTCACGGATGGTGTCGGTGATCTCCACCAGCGTGGGTTTCTGCTGCGGCTGGAGCACGAGCCGAGCGCCGTTCAGCAGGGCGCCCCAGATCTCCAGCGTGCTGGCGTCGAAGGAGATGTTGGACAGCTGCAGGAAGACCAGGTCCGGTCCGAAGGGCAGGAAGTCCTGGGCCTGCACAAGGCGCACGATGGCGCGGTGGGGCACCACCACGCCTTTGGGCGTGCCGGTGGACCCCGAGGTGTACATGATGTACGCTGGCGAGAGGGGACCGCCCGCGGGAGCGCCCGGCGTGCTGGTGAACACGGGCGCGTCCTCGAGCGCGATCGTCCTGGCCTGGTGGGGTGGGAGCTGGCCGAGGAGGTGGCGCTGGGTGAGCAGCAGCTTCACGCGGGTGTCGTCGAACATGAACGCGAGGCGCTCACGGGGATAGGCGGGGTCGAAGGGCACGAAGCAGGCGCCGCAGCGCAGCACCGCGAGCATGGCGGTGATGAGCCCGAAGCTCCGGTCGGCGCACAGGCCCACGGGGTCGCCGGGCCGCACGCCCTCCTTGCGCAGCAGGTCCGCCAGGGCATGCACGCGCTGCTGCAGTTCGCGGTAGGTGAGCCGCTCGTCACCGAGGGTGAGCGCGGTGCGTCCGGCGTGCTTCACCGCCACGGCATCGAACAGGTCGCCGATGCTGCGGTCGCGGGGATAGGCCGGGGAGAGGCCCTCCCATTCCGGCGGCGGCATGCGGTCAGCCACATCGAGGGGCTGGTCGCTGAGCAGCGCTCCGATGGTCGCCCCCGGCGCCTGCACCACCCGTTCGATGAGACGCATGAGACCGGCCATCCAGCCCTTCACCGTGGCGCGGTCGAACAGGTCGGTGTTGTAGCTCCACTCGAGGGTGAGCGCATCGTCCTTGCCCGTGGCGTTCAGGAAGAGCTCGAAGATCTCGAAGTGCCGCGGGTTGCTGATGAACCGGTGGCGCAGCCCGTCGAAGGCCACGCCATCGTCCATGTTCATGTCCACGTTGAACACCACGGGCACCAGCGGGATGCGGCCCGGTTCGCGGGGCACGTTGAGCTTGCGCAGCAGCGTTCCGAAGGTGTACTTCTGGTGGTCGAACGCGTCGAGCACCTCGCCGCGCCGGGCCTTCAGGTGATCGCTGAAGCTGCGCTCCTCGTCGATGTGGCTGCGCAGGGCCAGCAGGTTCACGCAGTGGCCCACCAGGTGCTTCATCCCCAGGTCGCTCTGGCCGGCCGCGGGGAGCCCCACCACCAGGTCGCTGTCGCCGGTGAGCTTGTGCAGGAGCAGTTCGAAGGCGGTGAGCAGGGTGGTCACGAAGCTGGCCCCGTTCCGGGTGGCCGTGGCCCGCAACGCCTGCACGAGCGCGGGCGGCATCGGCATGTCGATGCGGTCGCCGTGGTAGCTGCGCTGCCGGCCCCGGGGGCGGTCGGTGGGCAGGTCGAGACGCGGCAGTGCTCCCTTGAAGCGGTCGAGCCAGAAGCGCTCCACGCGGGCATGCTCATCGCCCCGGGCCAGATCGAAGGTGGCCTCGGCGTAGGTGCCGAAGGGTACCGCGTCGGGCAGCCCGGCGTCCTGCCCCGTGCGTTCGGTGTTGTAGAAGGCGCTCACCTCAGCCATCAGGATGCCCAGGCTCCAACCGTCGCAAACGATGTGGTGGCCGGTGATGCGCAACAGGTGCCCATCGGGCGCCGTGCGGATGAGCCGGAACCGGAAGAGCGGCCCCTTCACCAGGTCGAAGGGCGTGGTCATGTCCTCCTCGCCGATGCGGCGCAGGCGCTGCTTCCGTTCCGCCTCCGGCAGGGCGCTCAGGTCCAGGTGGGTCAGCGGAAGCTTTGCGCTGTCGGCCACCAGCATCCGGGTGCCGTTGGTGCTGATGGTGGAGCGCAGGGCCTCGTGCCGATGCGCGAGCCGCCCGATGGCGCGTTCCATCGCTCCTTCGTCCAGCTTGCCGGTGAGCTCGAGGGATACGCTCTCGTTGTATGCGCAGGAGGCATCACGCCCCATCTTGGCGGCGGCGAACACCTCCCGTTGGGCCTCCGTGGTGGGGACCGCCCGCTCGATCACGGGCCCGGCGAACGGGTCGTGGTCCACCGGCACGTAGCGTGTATCCTGGAAGAATCGTTCCATGCTGGGTGTGCGATGTACCGATCAGTGGGCGGTCGGTGTGGTCAAGTTATGCATCGGGTTCAGGCTTCCTCGTCGGTCACGACCATCAGGTACTTGCCGGCGCGCCCGGGGTCGGGCATGAACCAGGCGGCGTCGCCCTTGGGCGTTCGGCCCAGGCGCGCGCCGGGCACGGGCGGTTCGCCGGCCTTGATCACGCGTTCCTTCAGGCGCCGCTGCTGGCCGCCGAGCACGCGGTTCACGGTCTCGATGGGGTAGGTGCGCTCCGGCATCAGCCCGCTGGCGCGAAGCTCCAGGCAGGTGCGTTCCACCGCCTCGAGGATGTGCTCCACGTCGTCATCAGTGTGCGCGGTGGTGAGGAAGTGAGGGAAGTCGAGCACATGCACACCGTGGTAGCGCATCAGCATGAAGAAGAGCTCGGTATAGTTGACGCTCTCGTCGTACTTGGTCTTGAACGCGCTGCCGAAGGTGACCCAGCGGAAGGGCAGCTGGTGCTTGTCGAACAGGTCGTTCGCTCGCTTCACCATGTCGCCGGTGAGGTCGTTCAGTCGTTCCTGCAGCGTTGGGCCCTGCTCCTTGAGATGCAGCAGCACGGCCTTCATGGCCGCCAGGGTGAGCGGGTGGCGCACGAAGGTGCCGGCGAAGTAGGTCACGCCGGCGGGCGGTACGCTGTCGTCGCCATACTGCCAGTGGCCGCCGTCGAGGGCGTCCATCCATTCGCTCTTGCCGATCATGGCGCCCACGGGCATGCCGCCGCCGATCACCTTGCCATAGGTGCCGATATCGGCTTCGATGCCGAACAGCCCCTGTGCACCATTGGGGTGCATGCGGAAGCCTGTGATCACCTCGTCGAAGATCAGGGCCGTGCCGTGCTCCTTCGTGATCCGGCGAACCTCGCGTAGGAAGTCCACCGGGCGGAACTCCATGCGGCGGCTCTGCACAGGCTCCACCAGCACCGCCGCCGCTTCGTGGCAGCGCTGCTTGATGATCTCGAGGCTCTCGGGCGTGCCGTAGTCGAGCACGAGCATGTTCTGCACGGCCTCGGGCATGATGCCGGGCGCGCCGGGATAGCTCTTCCTGCTCCTGCTGCCACGGATGATCACCTCGTCGTTGATGCCGTGGTAGCTGCCGCTGAAGGAGATGATGAGGCTGCGGCCGGTGACCGTGCGTGCCATGCGCATGGCGCCGAGCACCGCTTCGGAACCGGTGTTGCACACCGCTGCACGATCGGCGCCGGTGAGCTCGCACAGCAGCTTCGAGACCTCTGCCGCCAGCGGGTGCATGGGGCCGATCTCGATGCCTTGCTCCAGCTGCTCGTGACAGGCCTTCTTGATGAAGTCGGGCATGTAACCGAACATCGAGGAGCCGAAGCCGCTGAGGATGTCCACGTACTCGTTGCCGT
>JBIJCH010000053.1:0-9548 GCA_044344815.1 Flavobacteriales bacterium
GATGTGGACCACCTGGTGAAGGTGCTGAAGGACCTGCGCGACATCCCCGGCCCGAAGATCCTGCACACGATCACGAAGAAGGGCAAGGGCTACGCACCGGCCGAGGCGGGCAGCGCCACCGTCTGGCATGCGCCGGGCCTCTTCAACAAGGAGACCGGCGAGATCATCAAGGTGGTGCCAAGGAGCCCCCAGCCGCCCAAGTACCAGGACGTGTTCGGCCACAGCATCGTGGAGCTGGCCGAGAAGAATCCGAAGATCGTGGGCGTGACGCCCGCCATGCCCACGGGCTGCTCGCTCAACATCATGATGAAGGCCATGCCCGACCGCGCCTTCGACGTGGGCATCGCCGAGCAGCACGCCGTGACCTTCAGCGCCGGCATGGCGACGCAGGGCATGGTGCCCTTCTGCAACATCTACAGCAGCTTCATGCAGCGCGCCTACGACCAGGTGGTGCACGATGTGGCGCTTCAGAACCTGAACGTGGTGTTCTGCCTGGACCGCGGCGGCCTGGCCGGTGCCGATGGCCCCACGCACCACGGCAACTTCGACTTCGCCTACTTCCGCTGCATCCCCAACATGGTGGTGAGCGCGCCGATGAACGAAGAGGAATTGCGCGACCTGATGTACACCGCCCAGCTGCCGGACCAAGGCCCCTTCAGCATCCGCTACCCGCGCGGCGAGGGCGTGATGACCGAGTGGAAGACGCCCTTCAAGGCGATCAAGGTGGGCACGGGCCGCAAGCTGCGCTCAGGCTCGGATATCGCCGTACTGTCCATCGGCCACATCGGCAACCTGGCCGCGAAGGGCATCGACCGCCTGGAGGCCGAAGGCTACAGCGTGGCGCACTACGACTTGCGCTTCGTGAAGCCCATCGATGAGCTGCTGCTGCACGAGGTGTTCAGCAAGTTCAAGCACGTGATCACCGTGGAGGACCACGGCCTGCAGGGCGGCATGGGCAGCGCGGTGCTCGAGTTCATGGGCGACCATGGCTACGCCGCGCACGTAAAGCGCCTGGCCATCCCCGACAAGTTCATCGAGCACGGCACGCAACCCGAGCTCTACCGCGAGTGCGGCATCGATGATGTCGCGGTGGTGGAGGCGGTGAAGGAGCTGCTCGGGGAGCAGAAGGCCATCAAGGGCAGGAAGGTGAGCGCCTAGGGCCCGTCATCTTCATCACTCACGCACCGGCACGAGAACCCGTCCTGCGGCTCGCTGCTGTTCCGGTACAGGTCGGGTTTGTAGGTGCCCAGGAAGCGGAACACAGGTTTGTCCGGGCCTTCCAAGGTGCTCGTCCAGAAGTAGCCGTAGGCCCCCTCGAACACGCTGTCGCCGATGTTGGAGCGCGCGCCGCCCGGTCGTCCGTTGAAGCCGCTGGCGTTGGTGGCGCCCGTGTTCGGCCGCTTCCACAGCAACGTGTCCTTCAGCGCGGCGCCGGCCACGCTGTCACCGCCCAAGGCGAGCGCGAGCGTGCCCCATTCCGCAGCGGAGGGCACATGCCAGCCCTGCGGACAGATGCCGCGCGGGTCCGTCGCCGCGTACCAGTTGTAGAGCCGGCCGTAGGCCTCGAGCATGGCCGGTTCGTTGCGGTACACGGCCTGCGCACCGGCGCGCGTGTAGCGCCAGTCCTGGGCCTGTGGCAGCGCGGGGATCGTGTCGCCGTTGCGGTACAGCTCCGTGCGCAGGTTCTCCGCGAACCACCACTGCGCCCCGATGCGCACCACCGGATAGCTGTGGCCGTGGTAGGCCACAGGTGGATGCAGCAACTGCGCTTCGGCGTGGATCCCGAACCGCAGCGCGCTCAGCAGGAACAGGATGCGTAACATGGTCGACCGGGCGTAGCGAGTACCGTGCCATGTCTTGGAGCCGCATGCCCGGAATGTGCTGGGGCCGGCCGGTCCATCCGCGTTCAGAGGGCGAAGTGATAGCCGATGCTGAACGCCACGGGCAGCGGCCCCTGCTTGACCTCGACACCCTGGTTGTTCTCGAGTTGATCCCAGTCGCTCCAGAACTCCGCGCTACGGAACGGCGCCAGCACCGCCATGCGGAAGAAGTTGGTGCTGTGGGTGGCTCGGAACTCCAACCCGAACCCGGCGCTGAAGCCGTGGTAGATCTCGTCGTACTGGCTCGCATCCACGACCTTGATCACTCCGTTGTAGCCATAGAGCGCGGTGGCGTAGGCACCGATCTTACTGTCCGGAGCGAAGCGGTACTGGACCCCCAGGTTCCATCCCGGACCGACCAGCGCATAGCCCACCCCGATCAGGGCGGCGATGCGATGGGTGACCGGCACGTCCACGCGGCCCCCGAACCCACCATGGTCCAGCCCGGCCCCGATGCCCAGGTGGATGGCATCGGAGACCGACGGCTTGCGGGTCGTGAGGCTGTCCTGCTGGGCGTTCATGGCAAGGGGCACCAGCAGGAAGGGAAGGAACGGGATCACGCGCATGGTCGGTCGTTCTTTGCCCGAACCTATGCCGTCGCCGAATGACCAGGGCTGACCTGCGTCAACCGGGCCGGCTCAGGTACCTGGCTTCTTGATCTCGAAGCCCTCGAGGAACTTGGTGGTGAAGTTGCCCGCGCGGAAATCCTCGTTCTGCATGAGCTGCAGGTGGAAGGGGATGGTGGTGCTGATGCCCTCGATCACGTACTCGCTGAGGGCGCGCTCCATCTTGGTGATGGCCTCTTCGCGGGTCTGTGCGCTCACGATCAGCTTGCCGATCATGCTGTCGTAGTTCGGGGGGATGGTGTAGCCGGCGTAGGCGTGGGTGTCCACACGCACGCCGTGTCCACCGGGGCTGTGGTAGCTGGTGATCCTGCCGGGGGTGGGGCGGAAGTTGTGGAAGGGGTCCTCCGCGTTGATGCGGCACTGGATGCTGTGGCGCGTGGGCTCGTAGTTGAGTCCGCTGATGGGGATGCCGGCGGCGATCTTGATCTGTTCGCGGATCAGGTCGTAGTCGATCACCTCCTCGGTGATCGTGTGCTCCACCTGGATCCGGGTGTTCATCTCCATGAAGTAGAAGTTCCGGTCCTTGTCCACCAGGAACTCCACGGTGCCCACGCCCTCGTAGTTCACGCTGGCGGCGGCCTTGATGGCGGCCTCGCCCATCTTCTTGCGCAGGGCCTTGGTCATGAAGGGGCTCGGCGTCTCCTCCACGAGCTTCTGGTGGCGGCGCTGGATGGAGCAGTCCCGCTCGCTCATGTGGCAGAAGGTGCCGTACTGGTCGCCGGCGATCTGGATCTCGATGTGGCGGGGTTCCAGGATGTACTTCTCCATGTACATGCCGGGGTTGCCGAACGCTGCGCCGGCCTCCTGGCTGGCCTTCTCGAAGGCCTCCTCGAACTCCTCCTCGGCCCACACCAGGCGCATGCCCTTGCCACCACCGCCGGCCGTGGCCTTCAGGATCACGGGGTAGCCGATGCGCTTGGCCTCCTTCTTGGCCACGGTCAGGTCGGTCACCAGGCCCTCGGTGCCGGGCACCACGGGCACGCCGGCCTTGATCATGGTGGCCTTGGCGGTGGCCTTGTCGCCCATGGCCTCGATCTGCTCGGGGGTGGCGCCGATGAACTTGATGCCGTGCTGCTGGCACAGCTTGCTGAACTTGGCGTTCTCGCTGAGGAAGCCGTAGCCGGGGTGGATGGCGTCGGCGTTGGTGATCTCGGCGGCCGCGATGATGCGCGGCATGTTCAGGTAGCTCTCCTTGCTCACCGGGGGACCGATGCACACGGCCTCGTCGGCGAAGCGCACGTGCAGGCTCTCGCGGTCGGCGGTGCTGTACACGGCCACCGTCTTGATGCCCATCTCGCGGCAGGTGCGGATCACGCGCAGGGCGATCTCGCCGCGGTTGGCTATGAGGATCTTCTTGAACATGCTTCCTGTTTTAACCACAGAGGGCACAGAGGACACAGAGAACAGCGTTAGTCGCACATACAGGGCCAACAAGGACGAGGGGGCCACCTGTGCCCAACCGGGCCCCTCTGTGCTCTCTGTGCCCTCTGTGGTTCAACTCATGAAGGATCCACCAGGAACAGCGGCTGATCGTACTCCACCGGCTTGGCGTCGTCCACCAGCACCTTCACGATCTTGCCGCTCACCTCGCTCTCGATCTCGTTGAAGAGCTTCATGGCCTCGATGATGCAGATCTTGCTGCCGGGCTTGATCTCGTCGCCCACGTTCACGAAAACGGGCTTGCCGGGACCCGCGGCGCGGTAGAAGGTGCCGATCATGGGGGCCTTGATCGTGATGTACTTGCTGTCGGCGGCGGGTGCCGGTGCGGCGGGCGGTGCGGGCGCCGGGGCTGCGGCGGGTGCCGGTGCGGCGGGCATCGGCGGCGCGTAGGCGGGAGCCGGTGCCGCGATCACCTGCACGGGGGCGGCGGCCTCCTTCTTCCCTGCAGGCGTCTTGATGGTGATCTTGAAGTCCTTCTGCTCGATCTCCACCTCGCTCACGCCGCTCTTGGCGACGAACTTGATCAGCTCCTGGATCTGGGTCAGGTTCATGGGGTCCATCGTTGGGTTGGGTGGCCGTTCAAGGCCAAGGTAGGAAAGTCGGTGGTTCAGCTTCCGTAGGCCCACTTGAGGTACACGGCGCCCCACGTGAAGCCGCCGCCGAACGCGCTGAGGATGATGTTGTCGCCCTTCTTCAGGCGGGGTTCCCACTCCCACAGGCAGAGGGGAAGGGTGCCACTGGTGGTGTTGCCGTACTTCTCGATGTTCACCATCACCCGGCTGTCGTCCAGGCCCATGCGGTGCGCGGTGGCGTCGATGATGCGCTTGTTCGCCTGGTGCGGCACGAGCCACGCCACGTCCTCGCTGGTCAGGCCGTTCTTCTCCATGATCTCCGCGCTCACATCGGCCATGTTGGTCACGGCGAACTTGAACACGGCCTTGCCCTCCTGGTACACGAAGTGCTCCCGGGCCTCCACGGTGCGCTCCGTGGCGGGCCTGCGGCTGCCGCCGGCCTTCTGGTGCAGGTACTGGCAGCCGCTGCCGTCGCTGCGCAGGATGGCATCGATGATGCCCAGGCCCTCCGTATTGGGCTCCAGCAGCACCGCGCCGGCGCCGTCACCGAAGATGATGCAGGTGGCGCGGTCGGTGTAGTCGATGATGCTCGACATCTTGTCGCCGCCCACCACCACCACCTTGCGGTACTTGCCCGTCTCGATGAACTGGCTGCCGGTGGTGAGGCCGTAGAGGAAGCCGCTGCAGGCCGCGTTGAGGTCGAAGCCCCAGGCGTTCTTCGCGCCCACCTGGTCGCAGATGATGTTCGCCGTGGCGGGGAACTGCATGTCGGCGGTCACCGTGCAGCAGATCAGCAGGTCGATCTCCAGGGGGTCGATGCCGCGCTTGGCACAGAGCCCCTTCACGGCCTCGGCCGCCATGGTGCTCAGGCCCTGGTCCTTGCCGGTGAGGATGCGACGCTCCTTGATGCCGGTGCGCTCGGTGATCCACGCATCGTTGGTGTCCACCATGGTCTCGAGCACCTGGTTGGTGAGGCGGAACTCGGGCAGGTAACCCTGCACGGCGGTGATGGCGGCGGTGACCTTCTGGCTCATGTCAGCGCTTCGGCGATGCGCTCGTTCAGTTTGCTCTCGATCACCTCGCGGGTGAAGAGCAGCATGTTCTTGATGGTGAGCTCGTTGCTGATGCCGTGGCCGATGATCACGTTGCCGTTCACACCGAGCACGGGGAGCCCTCCGTAGTTCTCGTAATCGAAGCGGTCGAAGAAGGGCTCGTGCACGCCCCGCAGCTTCAGCAGGTCGTGGAAGGCTTCCACGGCCTTGAGCACGATGTTGCCGGTGAAGCCGTCGGTGACCATCACATCGGCCTTGTCGTTGAAGAGGTCGCGCCCCTCGACGTTGCCGATGAAATTGTACTGGGTCTGCTCCTTCATCAGGCCGTAGGCCGCCAGGGCCGTGGCGTTGCCCTTCTTGTCCTCCTCGCCGATGTTCAGCAGCGCCACCTTGGGCTCGGCGATGTGGTACACGTGCTTGGCCAGCAGGTGGCCCAACAGGCCGAACTGGGCGAGCACATCCGGTTTGCAGTCGGCGTTGGCGCCCACGTCGAGCAGGATGCCATAGCTGCCGTTCTCCTTGGGCACCACGCTGGGGATGCAGGGCCGGATGACCCCGGGGATGGGCTTCACGCTGAACACGCTGCCCACGAGCATCGCACCGGTGTTGCCGGTGCTGGCGAACGCGTCGATGCGGCCCTCCTTCAGCAGGTGGAAGCCGATGCTGATGCTGCTGCGGGGCTTGGCCTGGAGCGCCTTGGTGGGGTTGTCGCTCATCAGGATGTCGTCCTGGCTGGGCACGACATCGAAGGCGGCGGGGTCCGCCCCTTCCCCGGCGAGATGGCGCGCGATCGCTTCCGGGTCGCCGATGAGCACCAGGCGCACGGTATCCTTTAGCTCGCGCTGGGCCATGACGGCAGCGCGGACCGGGATGGCAGGACCGTGGTCACTGCCCATGATGTCCAATCCGATCCTCATGCAGGAGGTCCCGCGGTGGGGTCAGGATGGGGCGCTTACTCAGCGCTCTTGGACACCAGCAACTTGCCGTTGTAGTAGAGGTCGTCCCCCACCTTGTAGGCACGGTGGCGCAGGTGCACCTCGCCCGTGTTGGCGTCGGTGGTCACCGTGGGCACGCCCGCGCGCTGGTGGGTGCGGCGCTTCATGGTGCGGGTCTTGGAATGGCGTCGCTTCGGGTTTGGCATCGTAGGGACGGATTATACGGTCAGGAACGCTTGGACTTCAGGACATTGAGGGCCTCCCAACGCGGGTCGGGGGGCGGGGCTTGTTCGATCTTGATCCGGGCCAGGGCGGCATCGGCGGCGGGGTCGCACTGCCCGGGGGCATGCACGCGGCGGGCCGGCAGGTGCAGGCTGATGCACTCGAAGAAGTAGTGCGTCAGGTTCACCTCGTGCGCGTCGGCCGGCAGGCTCACCAGTTCCTCGTCGCCGTCGTCGCCCTCCTCGCCGGTGAGGGTGAAGATCTGGCGCTGGTCGCCCTTCACGGGGCAGTCCAGCAGGCGGTCGCAATGATCGCAGTGCACCTGCACTACGCCTTCCACATGGATGCGGCAAACCAGCAGGTGCAGGCTCTTGTCGGCGTCAACGGTCACCAGCACGCGGCCCCCCACGTACTCCTCCTGCTCGGTGGCCTTGAAGAAGGCATCGTCCAGTTCAAAGCTGAACCGGTGTGCGCCGTCCTTAAGTCCGGTGAAGGCGATGGTATGCTCGGGGAACGCGTCCATGGGCCTGTGGGCCTCGAAAAAGACAGGCGGCAAATGTAGGCAGATCCGGCGGATCGGCGACCGGTTATCAACACCCTGTGAAGAGCGCTGGCGGGAGGGCGGTGCTACTCGCCTCCCTTCTCCTTCTTCTGTGGCTGCAACGGATTGGCCGTCAGCACCTTCCAGCGTTCGCGGTGGCGCAGGATGTCGCCTGCGAGCCACACGGCCTGCCGGAAGCTGCCGGGGTCGGCCTCGCCCTTGCCGGCGATGCCCAGGCCGGTGCCGTGATCGGGGCTGGTGCGCACCACGGGCAGGCCGGCGGTGAAGTTCACACCATGACCGAAGTTGAGCGCCTTGAAGGGGGCCAGGCCCTGGTCGTGGTACATGGCCAGCACCCCGTCGAAGTGCTTGTAGCCCCCCGAGCCGAAGAAGCCATCGGCCGGGTAGGGGCCCACGGCCTCGATGCCCTCCTCCTGGAGCCTGCGGGCGGCCGGCACGATGCGCTCGCGGTCCTCGTTGCCCAGGGTGCCGCCATCGCCTGCGTGCGGGTTGAGACCCAGCAGGGCGATGCGGGGCGAGGCCACGCCGAAGTCGCGCTGCAGGCTTTGGTGGAAGAGGCGGGCCTTGGCCACGATGCGCTCGGTGGTCACGGCCTCGGCCACGTCCTTGATGGGCAGGTGCCCGGTGACCAGCGCCACCCGGAGCCCTTCGCCCACCAGCACCATCAGCACGGGGAACTCGAAGCCGGCCGCCTGCATGCTGTGCTTGTCGATGGGGGCGGTCACCAGCACGTCCACCTTGCCGCTGGCCAGGTCGTTCGCGGCGGCCTCCAGGCTGCGGATGCTGTGCTCGGAGAGCTTGCCGCTGGGCTTGCCCAGCTCCAGAGGGAGCTCCTCGTCCCACAGGTTCACCACGTTCAGCTTGCGCGGCAGGGCGTCCGTGGCGTGCGTCACACCGTGGAACTGCACCTCCTCGAGGCCCAGGGCCTTGCGGTGGAAGCTCACGGTCTTGCTGCCGCAGTACAGGATGGGGGTGAGGTCCTGCATCATGCGGGCGTCCTCGAAGGTCTTCAGCACCACCTCGATGCCGATGCCGTTCAGGTCGCCGCAGCTGATGCCGACGCGCAGGGTCTTGGTCTCGCTCATTTCTCGTGTGCGCGGCGCTTAAGGAACTCGTAGAACAGGCGCACGCCCACCCCGGTGCCGCCCTTCATCCGGTAATGGTCGCGCTTGTGCAGGTACGCCGTGCCGGCGATGTCCAGGTGGATGTAGGGGCGCGTGGTGAAGCGGGCGAGGAACTTGCCGGCGGTGATCTGGCCGGCCAGGTCGCTGCCCAGGTTCTTGATGTCGGCGATGTCGCTCTTGATCTCCTCGCCGTACTCGTCCCAGAAGGGCATGCGGGCCAGGCGCTCATGCACGTGGTCGCCGGCGGCGTGGAGCTGGTGGAAGTGCTTCTCGTCGGCCGTGCCCATGCTCACGCTGCCATGGGTGCCGATGGCCCTGGCGGCGGCGCCGGTGAGGGTGGCGATGGACATCACCAGTTCGGGCTCGTACCGCTCGGCGTAGCTCAGGGCGTCGGCCAGGATGATGCGGCCCTCGGCATCGGCGTTCATCACCTCCACCGTGAGGCCGCTGTGCATGCGGATCACATCGCCGGGGGCATAGGCGTTGCCGCCGGGCCGGTTGTCGGTGGCGGGGATCAGGGCCACCACATGCACGGGCAGCTCGCGCTTGGCCACGGCATGGATGGCTCCGGCCACGGCCGCGGCGCCCGCCATGTCGCACTTCATGTGGTCCATGCTGTTGGGCGTGGGCTTCAGGCTGAGGCCGCCGGTGTCGTACACCACGCCCTTGCCCACCAGCACGATGGGCCGCTTGTTCACGGCGTTCTTCGGCTTCCACTCGGCGATGGTGAAGGTGGGCGGGTCCACGCTCCCCTTGTTCACCGCGAGCAGTCCGCCCATGCCCAGGGCCTCTATCTGGGCCTTGTCCAGCACCTGCACCTTGAAGCCGCTGTTGCGGCTGAGGTTGCGCACCTCGGCGCTGAGCTGCTTGGCGTTGAGGAAGGACACCGGCTCGTTCACCAGGTCGCGCGCCACCGCCGTGGCCTCGCACAGGTCGTTCAGCTCCTCCAGCGCCTTGGCGCTCACCTCGGAGGCCACCACCGTGATGCGCCGCAGCTCGATCTCCTTGCTGCCGCCGGTGCGGTACTTGGTGAAGCTGTAGCTGCCGAGCGCCGCGCCCTCGGCCAGGGCCAGGGTGGTGTGCGCATCGTCCTGCAGGCTCACCAGCTGGGCCTCCTCGCGCTTGGCGGCCAACA
>JBIJCH010000255.1:0-4103 GCA_044344815.1 Flavobacteriales bacterium
GCCGGGCCTTCTCCAGCTGCTGGTTCACCGGACCCTTGCGCACCTGGTGTACCAGCACCAGCCGTCCGCTGATGTCGCAGGCCGCCACGTTCACCTCGCCGCTCAACTGCTCGATCAGGTACTGCCGGTCGCTGCGCTCCAGGTCCAGGTGCCGGAGCTGGGCGGTGTCGCTGAGGATCACCAGGGTGTCCTTGCCGGCCGACGACCGGGTGGTTCGAACAAGGTTGAGCATGGCGTGGGAGGAGGGAGCGCGAAGATAGCCGTCCACGGATAGCGCCCGGGAGGCATCGCCGCAGGTCACGGACACGTCAACAGTTGCGGCAATTCGGACGTTCCCT
This sequence comes from Flavobacteriales bacterium, assembly GCA_044344815.1. GTDB lineage: Bacteria > Bacteroidota > Bacteroidia > Flavobacteriales_F > PHOS-HE28 > PHOS-HE28. The sequence continues at coordinate 339 of JBIJCH010000255.1, forward strand.
CCGTCGTTCCAGCTTCCGGAATGCCGACCTTTGCAGGGACCATGCGTGCGCTCTTCCGCCTCCTTCCGCTCCTTGCGGTGCTGATCGCCGGCGGGCGCGCGTACGCCACCCACAACCAGGCGGGCGAGATCCTGGTGTGCTACGTGGGGGCGGTGCCCGGCGGACTGCTCTACGAGGTCACCATCATCACGCACACCAAGACCAGCTCACCCGCCGACCGCCCCGAGTTCATCGTGGACTGGGGCGATGGTTCACCTCCGGATACCATCACGCGCGACAACATCATCTTCGGCGTGGCGAACGATGTGCAGCAGAACTTCTACTCCGAGACCCACATCTACCCAGGTCCCGGCGTGTACATCCTGCAGTACGAGGACCCCAACCGCATCGCCGATGTGGTGAACATCCCCAACTCGGTGGATGTGCCCATCTGCGTGCGCACCGAGCTGGTGATCAGCGTGGCGGGCAACAACTGCTCCCCCCGCTTCCTCAACTCGCCCATCCAGAACGCCTGCCTGGGCCAGCCGTGGTACCACAACCCCGGCGCCTACGACACCGACGGCGACAGCCTTTCGTTCGAGCCCCGCATCTGCCTCGGCCTCAACTGCGCGCCCATCCCGGGCTACCTCTATCCCGATCAGGTCGGTGCCGGTGCGAACAACCAGTACGACATCGACCCGGTCACCGGCACCATCACGTGGGTCTCGCCCCAGGTGCAGGGCATCTACAACATCGCGTTCGCCGTTCTCGAGTGGCGCAAGGTGAACGGGGTGTGGGTGAACATCGGCTGGGTGATGCGCGACATGCAGGTGTTCGTGGGCCCCTGCAACAACCAGCCGCCCGACATCCCTGCCCTGGCCGACACGTGCATCACCGCCGGCACGCAGCTCACGGTGAACGTATCGGCCACCGACCCCAACGGCACACAGACCATCTCCCTCTCGGCCATCGGCGGGCCCATGATCCTCACCACCAGCCCGTCCACCTTCCTCAGCTCGCCCGGCGTGGGCTCGGCCACCGGTGTGTTCACCTGGAACACGGTGTGCGCACACGTACGCCAGCAGCCCTACCAGGTGCTGTTCAACGCCGAGGACAACGACAGCCCCGTGGAGCTGGAGGACTTCGAGAGCATGTTCATCACCGTGGTGGCGCCGGCGCCGCAGAACCCGCAGGCCACGCCCGATGGCGCGGTGATGCAGCTGAGCTGGGACCCCAGCATCTGCAGCAACGCCGCCGGCTACCGCATCTACCGCCGCCAGGGCTTCTTCGGCTTCGTGCCCGACAACTGCGAGCTGGGCGTGCCGGCGTACACCGGCTATTCCCTCATCGCCACGGTGAACGGGGTGAACACCACCACCTACGCCGACCAGTCCCTGGCCTTCGGCGTGACCTACTGCTACATGGTGGTGGCCGTGTTCCCCGACGGCGCGCAGAGCTACGCGAGCGTGGAGTTCTGCGCCATGCTCCAGCGCGAGGTGCCGATCATGACCAAGGTGAGCGTGGGCGTGACCGATGCGGTGGCGGGCGTGGACACCGTGCAGTGGAGCAACGCCTGGGACCTCGACACCGTGCAGTACCCCGGCCCGTATTCGTTCAGGCTGTACCAGGGCGTGGGCTACACCACGGCCGGCACGCTCATCCACACCACCGCGCCCTTCCCCTTCCTGCAGCACCCGGACACCACCTTCATCCACAACGGGCCAAACACCGTGGCCACGCCGAACGCCTACCGCGTGGAGCTCTACTATACCAACAACGGCTCCTCCACCCTCGTGGGTTCGGGGAACACCGCGAGCTCCGTCTTCCTTGTGCCCGACCCGGATGACGAGCAGGTCACGCTCAACATCACCTACAGCACCCCGTGGGTGAACGACACCTTCCAGGTGTTCCGCGACATCGGGGGCAGCTGGACCCTGATCGGCAGCACCGACACCACGGTGTTCGTGGACACGGGCCTGGTGAACGGCCAGGAATACTGCTACTACGTGGTGAGCTACGGGGCGTACAGCGACCCGGCCATCATCGCCCCGCTCCCCAACTGGAGCCAGGAGGTGTGCGCAACACCGGTGGACCGCACGCCGCCCTGTCCGCCCACGGTGGACCTCAACAACGACTGCGAGACGCCGTTGAACACGCTCACCTGGAACAACCCGAACAACAGTTGCGCGGACGACACCTACCGCTACAACATCTACTTCACCGATTCCCTGGGGGGACCGTTGGTGCTCATCGCCACCATCACCGGGGCGGAGGACACCGTGTTCACGCACACCGACGGTGCCTCGGTGGCGGGCTGCTATGCGGTCACCGCGATCGACACGGTGGGCAACGAGAGCCCGTTCTCCACCCTCGTGTGCGGCGACAACTGCCCGGTGTACACGCTGCCCAACGTGTTCAGCCCGAACGGCGACCGCACCAACGACCTGTTCGTGCCCTTCCCCTACCGCGGCGTGAAGCTGATCGACCTGAAGGTGTTCAACCGCTGGGGCAACGTGGTGTTCGCCACGGAGGACCCCGCGATCGGCTGGGACGGCACCAACCAGAAGAGCGGCGGCCAGGTGCCCGAGGGCGTGTACTTCTACACCTGCCTGGTGACCTTCGAACGGCTCGCCGGCGATGAGCTCGTGCAGCTGAAGGGCTACGTGCACCTGCTGCGCGGCAACAACGGCAACCTCGACTGATGTTCACGGGGATCGTGGAGGAGGTGGGGGAGGTGGTGGAGCTGCACGACAGCGGCACCAACCGGGATCTCGTCATCCGGGCGCGCATGACCCCCGAGCTGCGTGTGGACCAGAGCGTGTCGCACAACGGCGTCTGCCTGACCGTGGTGGCCATCAGTGGCGACACGTACCGCGTGACCGCCGTGAAGGAGACCTTGGAGCGCAGCAACCTCGGCGACCTGAAGTCCGGTGATGGCGTGAACCTCGAGCGAAGCCTGCGCATCGGCGACCGCCTCGATGGGCACATGGTGCAAGGCCACGTGGATACCGTCACCGAATGCCTTTCCGTGGAGGATGTCGGCGGAAGCTGGCGCTACGCTTTCCGCGTGCCGGAGCAGAAGCACCTGCTGGTGCACAAGGGCAGCATCTGCCTCAACGGCGTCAGCCTCACCATCGCGGAACTGGAGGCAGGGCACTTCGCCGTGGCCATCATCCCCTACACCTACGCGCACACCACCTTCCGCAGCTTGAAGGCGGGCCACCGCGTGAACGTGGAGTTCGATGTGCTGGGGAAGTACGTGGAGCGGATGCTCCAGCGATAGTCAACGTTTCAGGAACTTTTGGGATAGCTGCTGTACGAAGTTCGGAAGGCCTTCATGTGCCTCCGAAGTCAGTATGCTAGCGCATAACTTCCTTACCTCCGTATCGGGATGGCGGAGCATGGCGGACGCCAACTCTTTCGCCAATTCATGATCCCAAAGACTGAGCCACTTCAATCCGTGGCAGGCCAGTCGTCCCCATGATTCCATTCGAATATGATCCATGACCGATCGGATCATGGGTTCAATGCCGAAGTACAAGGATGGGTTCTCGTAGACGAACACCTTAGTTCTATATGCTTGCATTTCAAGTGCCCTGGTGACGAATCGACTGCGGGCTTCGTCGTTGGCTATCTCAATGAAACGGTCCAACGTGCGCCCACTGCACCAGTCAATGCAGCAAATGAGGATCAACGTGTCCAACTTGTCTATGTCCCGAGTGATACCGCTACTCAAGGAAAGACCATTCACGAAGGCGTCCATCGCAGGCCCTAACGTCTCCCAAC
>JBIJCH010000272.1:0-3918 GCA_044344815.1 Flavobacteriales bacterium
GTTGCCCGGACAGGTGGGCGTGACCGCCGTGCCGGTGAGCGTGTTGTTGTTGGTGCATTGCGCCCACGCGGCCCAGGTCTGCAGGCACGCCGCCAGGAGCAGGGCGGAACGCAAGGGCGGTACGGGCATGCGGCTCATGGCGTGGCGGCCTGTTGCATGGCCTCGTAGAGGGCGGGGTGCGCCGCGATCCACGCCTGCTTCGCCGCCTCATAGGCCGCGTGGTCCGCAGCGGGGGCGCCGGTGTTGACAGGGACCGGGTAGCCGGGCATGGCGATGCTGCGTTGGTCGCCATCACCGGGCTGCAGGGCTACGGTGAGGGTGAGCCCGATGCCGTGCGCGGCGAGCGCATCGGCCAATTGCGCCTCGTTGAGCGCCACGCGCGTGCGCACCTTGGCCTGCTGCAGCGCCACATCCATGCTCAGGTCCACTCCGGGGTCCTGGTCGTGGAAGGCCTCGATCACGTATTTCTCCGCAGTGCTGGAGGTGAGGCCGGTGAACGAGGCCTTGTACGTCAGTTCAGCGGGTCGCTGGGCCTGCGCTCCGGTACACGCGCACAGCAACGCACACATCGCAAGTGCACGCGCCAGTGCAGTTCGATGTGCGATGGCCTTGAGGAGCGGATGATGGCGGAGCGTCATGCCAGCAGGGTGCAACGACAGGACGCAAAGATAGCGATACGGTTGCCGGGATACCCGTCCGCGCGGGATGCACAAGGGGCCCGTGCGGAACGGGTTGAGGTGACCGGCGTCGCAGGAGGGCGGTCAGGCCGAGAGATGGGCTGCCTTGGTGCGGCTGGTGCTGCCGGGATAGGCCTTCAAGGCCTCGGCCAGGCATTCCACCGCCAGGCGGAGCTTGTCCTGCTCCAGCACATAGGCCAGGCGCACCTGCCTGCGGCCCGGACCGGGTTCGGCATAGAAGCCGGTGGCGGGGGCCATCATCACGGTGTGGCCCTTGTGCTCGAACTTCTCCAGCAGCCACTGGCAGAACACATCGGCATCGTCGATGGGCAGTTCGGCCACGCAGTAGAAGGCGCCCTTCGGCTTGGCGCAGACCACGCCGGGGATGCCGTTGAGGCCGTCCACCAGCACGTTGCGGCGCTGGAGGTACTCGCCGATCACGGCGGTGAAGTAGCTGTCGGGTGTGTTGAGCGCGGCCTCCGAGGCGATCTGCCCGAAGGTGGGCGGGCTGAGGCGGGCCTGGGCGAACTTGAGCGCGGTGGCCATCAACTCCTTGTTGCGGGTGATGAAGGCGCCGATGCGGGCACCGCACATGCTGTAGCGCTTGCTCACGCTGTCCACCATCACCACGTTGTCCTCGATGCCTTCCAGCGTCATCGCGCTCTCGTGCTTCGCGCCGTCGTAGCAGAACTCGCGGTACACCTCGTCGCTGAAGAGGTAGAGGTCGTGCGCCTTCACGATGTCACGCAGGGTCTCGAGCTCGGTGCGCGAGTAGAGGTAGCCGGTGGGGTTGCCGGGGTTGCAGATGAGGATGCCCTTGGTGCGGGGCGTGATGAGCTTCTCGAACTCGGCGATGGGGGGCAGGGAGAAGCCGGTGTCGATGCCGCTGCGCACGGGCACCACGGTGACGCCCGCGCTCATGGCGAAGCTGTTGTAGTTGGCGTAGAACGGCTCGGGGATGATCAGCTCATCGCCCGGGTCGAAGCAGGCCATCATGCCGAAGAGCAGGGCCTCGCTGCCTCCGGTGGTGATCAGCACGTCCTCGTGCGTGATCGCGATGCCGTGCCTGGCGTAATAGGCCGCCAGTCCCCTGCGGTAGCTCTCGATGCCGGCGCTGTGGCTGTATTCCACCACCTTCAGGTCCATGCTGCGGATCGCGTCCAGGGCCACCTGCGGCGTGGGGATGTCGGGCTGGCCGATGTTGAGGTGCAGCACCTTGGTGCCACGCTTCTTGGCGGCCTCGGCGAAGGGCACGAGCTTGCGGATGGGGGAGGCCGGCATGCGCTGGCCTTTCTGGGAGATGCGGGGCATGGTCGTGGGGATGGTCCCGGCCGTTCGGCCGGAAGCGCGAAGATCGGCATCGCAGCGCGAACGGCGGGAAGGAAAAAGCCCCGCCCGAGGTCTCGGGAGCGGGGCTTTCAGGGGGATGTCCGTTGTTCAGTGCTGCTCCACGGGGGCCATGGGGCTCTGCTCCTTCACGGGGCTGGCGGGGGTCTCGGGACCGGGCTCCACCGTGCCGCTGATGCGCACGATCTTCTCGGGGGCGTTCACGGCGTTGCTACTGATGGTCACGCTCTTGTTGATGGGCCCCACGCGCTTGGTATCGTACTTCACGGTCACCACGGTGCTCTGGCCGGGCTTGATGGGGGCGGTGTCGCACTTGGGCACGGTGCAGCCGCAGCTGCCCTTGCAGTTGGTGATGATCAGGGGCTGGTCGCCGGTGTTGGTCACCTTGAACTCGCAGGTGCCGTTGGCGCCGGCGGCGATCTTGCCGTAGTCGTGCACCTCCTTGTCCACGCTGATCTGCGGGCCGCTGCCGCCCACCTGCCTGCCGTCCTGGGCCACCGCGCCGAGGAACAGCGCGCTGAGACCGATGCTGAGGATGAACTTCTTCATGGGATGCTCGTGTGTTTCGTTCGAAGCGGACCAAAAGTATGCCGTGGTCGGGGGTGCGCCCCGACCTTAACAGGGCATTAACAGGGGGGGGCGGTGGGGCCGACCGTGCCCTCATCGGGCGACCTTTGCGCGCCCGGCCGCGTCAGGGCTGTCCATGCGCAAGCTCATCGCCATCGTGAAGGAGGCCCTCCGGGGGGAGGAGAAGGACCACACCACCATCGGGGTGCGGCGCGCCATCGTGCTGCTCAGCATCCCCATGGTGCTGGAGATGGCGATGGAATCGCTGTTCGCGCTGGTGGACGTGTTCTTCGTGAGCCGGCTGGGCGTGAACGCGGTGGCCACGGTGGGCCTCACCGAGAGCGTGCTCACCCTGGTGTACTCGCTGGCCTGGGGCCTGGGCATGGGCGTTACGGCCGTGGTGGCGCGCCGCACGGGCGAGAAGGACCCGGTCGGCGCCGCGCGTGCGGCGCTGCAGGGCATCCTGCTGGCCACCGCGCTCGGTGCGCTCATCGCCATCCCCGGCCTGGTGATGCCCGAGCACATCCTCGCGCTGATGGGCGCCGGGCCCGGTGTGATCGCCGAAGGGACGGAGTACACGCGCCTGATGATCGGGGGCAACGTGGTGATCATGCTGCTGTTCTGCATCAACGCGATCTTCCGCGGCGCGGGCGATGCGGCCATGGCCATGCGATCGTTGTGGCTGGCGAACGCCATCAACATCGTGCTGTGCCCGCTGCTGGTGCTGGGCGTGGGACCGTGGGACGGGCTGGGCGTGACCGGGGCGGGGCTCGCCACCCTCATCGGGCGGGGTACGGGGGTGGCCTACCAGTTGGTGCACCTCTTCCGGCGCGAGGGCCGCGTGCGGCTGTCCGGCATCCCGGTGGAGCTCGACATGCCGGTGATGGCGAACATCGTGCGCGTGTCGGCCGGCGGCGTGGCGCAGTTCACCATCGCCTCGGCCAGCTGGGTGTTCCTGGTGCGCATCGTGAGCACCTTCGGGAGCGCGGCCGTGGCCGGCTACACCATCGCGGTGCGCATCATCATCTTCAGCCTGCTGCCCAGCTGGGGCATGGCCAATGCGGCGAGCACGCTGGTGGGCCAGAACCTGGGCGCCGGCCATCCCGAGCGGGCCGCGCGGTCGGCCTGGCTGTGCGGCTACTACAACATGCTCTTCATGGTGGCCGTGGCCATCGTGTTCTGGCTCGGCGCGCCGCAGGGCATGCGGTTCTTCACCGACGATCCCGAGGTGGCGGGACACGGTGTCGCCGCCTTGCGCATCATCTGCCTGGGCTACATCTTCTACGGCTACGGCATGGTGCTGGCGCAGGCCTTCAACGGGGCGGGC
>JBIJCH010000273.1:0-3914 GCA_044344815.1 Flavobacteriales bacterium
GGCGAACAGACCATCACCTTCGGCAGCACGCCCGCCGGCAACTACCATGTGGTGCTAAGGCACCGCAACCACCTGGGCGTGATGACCGCGTCGCCCATCGCCCTTGGGCCGGCCGGCAATGTGGTCGACCTCACCCAGGCTTCCACCGCGACCTACGGGGTGGATGCGCGCAAAGTGGTGCCCGGCGGCAGGGCCCTGTGGGAGGCGGACGTGACGGCCAACAGCCGAATCCTGTACACCGGCACGGCCAACGACCGCGACCCCATCCTCATGCGCATCGGCGGCAACACCCCCACCACCACCTTGCCGGGCTACTGGCCCGAGGATGTGACGCTCGATGGCGTGGTGAAATACACCGGCACCGGCAACGACCGCGACCCGGTGCTGCAGAACATCGGTGGAAACGTGCCGACGGCCCTCCGCAAGGCTCAGCTGCCCGAGATCCCCTGATCCGGGCCGTTGGGATCCCCCGGCTGAGGCCCCGACCGTGCATTGGGGGCGTGGCCTCGTTCCGGTAACTTGGTGCCGTTCCGATCCATCCCATGTTGAAACGCTCCTTCGGCGTGCTCCTGCTCGCCCTCTCCGCTCCGTTCATCGCCACCGCCCAGGAACGCCCGGCCGACCCCGTCGAGCTGGTGCGGGCCGAGCTTGCCGCGCAGGGCTTTCACACCGACGACCTCGCCGAAGTGGTGGTGAAGGACCAGTACCGCTCCACGCGCAGCGGCCTGCAACACACCTACATCCGCCAACGCTGGCAGGGCATCGAGGTGTGGAACGGCGATCTCGCCGTGCACCAGGGCCCCGACGGCCGCCTGGTGAAGCTGAACAACGGCGGCTGGAGCGGTGTGGCCAAGCGCGTGAACGCCACCACCCCCGCCCTCACCCCCGAGGCCGCCCTGGCCCTGGTGCTGAACAAGGACGGCGTGAAGGCCGGGTTGCCCGCGCTCCTCGGCAGCGATGCGGCCCTCAAGCAATGGAAGTACGACGGCACCCGCTTCAGCGGCGAGCCTGTGACCGTGCAGCTCGTGTACCAGCCGGTGAACGACCGCCTGCTCCTGGCGTGGAACGTGAGCTACTACATGGCCGACGGCAGCCACTGGTGGAACGTGCGCGTGGACGCCCTCACCGGCGCCGAGCTGCAGCGTAACGACTGGGTGAGCCAGTGCGCCTTCGACCTGCCGGCGGATGATGCGGACCATGACCACCTGCACGGTGAGGCACCTGCTCCGGCACCCGCCGCGCCCAACGACTACCGCGTGTTCCCCGCGCCGTTGGAGAGCCCGAGCCACGGTGCCCGCGCCGTCCGCAACGCACCGTGGACCCTGGGCGGCATCGCCTCGCCCTTCGGTTGGCACGATACCAACGGGGCCGTCGGCGCCGACAACACCGACACACGCGGCAACAACTGCCGCGCCCAGGACGACCTGGACGCCAACAACACCGGCGGCACCCGTCCCAGCGGCGGTGCCACGCTCGACTTCGACTTCGCGCTCGACCTTACCCAAGCCCCCGGGACCTACCTGTCCGCCGCCACCACCAACCTGTTCTACTGGAACAACATCATGCACGATGTGTGGTACCAGTACGGCTTCGATGAGCCCGCAGGCAACTTCCAGCAGAACAACTACGGCCGTGGTGGCACGGGCAACGACTGGGTGAACGCCGATGCCCAGGACGGCAGCGGCACCAACAACGCCAACTTCAGCACGCCGCCCGATGGCAGCACCGGGCGCATGCAGATGTTCGTGTGGACCTCGGGCTCGACCGCCACACCCGACCGCGACAGCGACCTGGACAACGGCGTGATCGCCCACGAATACGGCCATGGCATCAGCACACGCCTGGTGGGCGGACCCTCCAACAGCAGCTGCCTGGGCAACGCCGAACAGATGGGCGAGGGCTGGAGCGACTACTTCGGGCTGATGATGACCATGGAGCCCGGTGACCAGGGCTCCGATGCCCGCGGCATCGGCACCTACGTCACCTTCCAGCCCGTGAGCGGTGGCGGCATCCGCCCTGCGCCCTACAGCACCAACTTCGCAGTGAACAGCTACACCTACGCCAACACCAATTCCGGTGTAAGCCAGCCGCACGGCATCGGCTTCGTTTGGTGCACCATGCTGTGGGAGATGACCTGGGACCTGATCGCCCAGTACGGCTTCGACCCCGACCTGTACGACGGCAATGGCGGCAACAACATCGCCATGCAGCTGGTGATCGACGGCCTGAAGCTCACGCCCTGCAACCCCGGCTTCGTGGACGCGCGCGACGCGATCCTGCAGGCCGACGTCATCGCCAACAACGGCGCGAACCAGAACCTCATCTGGTCGGCCTTCGCCCGACGCGGCCTGGGCTCCAGCGCCAGCCAGGGCAGCAGCGGCAGCCGCAGCGACCAGGTGGAGTCCTTCGACACCCCGATGCCCAACAACGTGGGGATCTCGGGCGTGGTGGAACCCGCCCCGGGCGTGCTCTTCGACTGCGCGGCCAGCGGCCTCACCGTGCGCGCCACGGTGCGCAACTTCGGCCAGGCCCCGCAGACCGGCTTCCCCGTTCGCTACCAGCTCGATGGCGGCGCGGTGATCTCCGAGACCTTCACGGGCACCCTGGCGCCCGGCACCGCGGTCACCTACGTCTTCGCCACGCCGCTCACCATCACGGGCATCGGCGCGCACACCCTCGTGGTGTCCACCGCGCTGCCGGGTGATGGCGCCAGCTCCAACGACGCCTTCACCGCCAACCTCACGCTCACGGCCACCACGCTCACCAACCAGCCCTTCACCGAGAACGTCACCGCCGGCGTGGTCACCCCCACGGGCTGGTTCCTGCAGAACCCGGACAACAGCACCACGTGGACCACGCAGACGCTCACCAACGGTGCGAACTGCGCGAGCACGGTGGCCTGGGGCATCAACCATTACTCCTACAACGCGCCCGGCCAGGAGGACCGCCTCATCAGCCCCTCGATCGACCTGGCCGTGAGCGGCAACACCCGCCTGAAGTTCGACCGCGCCTATGCGCCGTACAGCGCGGCGTACAACGATGCCTTCCGCGTGGATGTCAGCAATGACTGCGGCCGCACGTGGAACCAGGTGTACTACGCCGTCGGCTCCGCGCTGGCCACCACCACCGCGACCACGTCCTCCTACGTGCCGGGCGACTGTTCCCAGTGGCAGAACAGCGACCTCGACCTCAGCGCCTACGATGGACAGCGGATCATCGTGCGGTTCAGCGCGATCAACGACTACGGCAACTGGTTCTACCTGGACAACGTGCAGGTGGTGAGCAGCGGCCTGGCCGTGCCGCTGAAGCTGATGCTCGAAGGACCCTATGCCACGGCCACCAACCGCATGAGCGACGACCTGCGCACCGCCGGCCTCATCCCGTCCACCGAGCCCTACACGGCCCTGGGCTTCACCGAGGTGGGCGGCGGCGGCGCCACCCTGCAGCCCTCGGCCCTCACCGTCACCGGCGACAACGCCATCGTGGACTGGGTGATGGTGGAGCTGCGCGACGCCGCCGCGCCCGCCACCGTGATCGCCACGCGCAGCGCCCTGCTGCAACGCGATGGCGATGTGGTGGGCCTCAACGGCATCGCCCCCGTGGTGTTCACCGGGGCGGCGGGCAACTACCACGTGTCGGTACGCCACCGCAACCACCTGGGCGTGATGACCGGCAGCCCGGTGGCGCTGGGCACCAGCCCCGCACCCATCAACTTCACCCTGCCGGGCACCGCCACCTTCGGCACCGACGCCCGCAAGAACGTGAACGGCGTGATGGTGCTGTGGACCGGGAACACCGTGCCGAACACGCAGCTCAGCTACACGGGTTCGGGCAATGATCGAGACCCCATCCTCCTGGCCATCGGCGGCAGCGTGCCCACCGGCACCCTCGCCGGCTACAGGATCGAGGACACC
>JBIJCH010000066.1:0-8575 GCA_044344815.1 Flavobacteriales bacterium
GCCATGCCCGACCCCCAGGTGATCGTGGGCCACGCCTGCGAACCGGTGAAGGTGGAGATGGTGGTGCGGGGCTACCTCAGCGGCCACGCCTGGCGCCAGTACAAGGCCGGCCACCGCACGCTCTGCGGCGCCGCCATGCCCGATGGCCTGCGCGAGAACGACCGCTTCCCCGAGCCCATCATCACGCCCAGCACCAAGGCCGATGAGGGGCACGACGAGGACATCACGCCCGACGAGATCCTGCAGCGCGGGCTCTGCACCCCGGCGGAGTGGAACACCATGAAGCAGTACGCCCTCACGCTCTTCGCCGAGGGCACGCGCATCGCCCGGGAGCGCGGCCTCATCCTGGTGGACACCAAGTACGAGTTCGGCCGCCGCAACGGGGAGATCATCGTGATCGACGAGATCCATACGCCCGACAGCTCGCGCTACTTCCACCTGGAGGGCTATGCCGAAAGCCAGGAGCGGGGCGAGGCGCAGAAGCAGCTCAGCAAGGAGTTCGTACGCGAATGGCTCATGGCCAACGGGTTCATGGGCAAGGAGGGCCAGCAGGTGCCGCACATGGACGATGCCTTCGTCCGCACCGTGAGCGAGCGCTACATCGAGCTCTACGAAAAGATCACCGGCCAGCGTTTCGTGCCGGCGGATACCACCGACATCACCGGCAGGATCCAGCGGGCGGTGGAAGGGTACCTGAAGGGGTAGGGCTATTCCTTCCCCACCCTTGCCTGCAGCTCCACCAGCAGGGTGCCCAGCATGGCGCCCTTGTACTCGTCGGTGTTTTCCGCGATGGCGGTCTTCAGCCGCTTGATCCCGGCGAGCACGCCCTTGTCGTTGAGGAACTCGTTGTGCTCCAGCACCGTGAGGCACTCGAAGCACTCCTCGGCATCGCCCTCCACGGCCACGGCCACCAGCTGTTCCACCTGGTCGCGCACATCGAGGCCGGCGTTCCAGAAGGTGGCGAGGATGGTGCGGCGCACGGAGCGCAGGGCCGGTTCCTCCAGCGCTTTCATCAGCTCGGGCACGGCGTCCTTCACCTTGATCTGGTAGAGCATGTCGGTGATGCGCTGCTGCACCTTGTGGTCGGTGCTGCGGGCCAGCGCGTGCAAGAGGGGCATGATCGCGCGGGCATCGCCCTGCTGGTCCACGGTGGCCAGGGCGCGCAGCACCTGCGCGTCATCGGCGTGCAGCAACGACTCGAAGGCCTTGTCCAGGCCGCTTTTCTTGGAGGTGGACATGAGCGGCAAAAGTAGCCGAACGCCCACTCCTTCGCGACCATCCCGCTCCGCGCCCTCCGCGGCTTGGCGCCTCTGCGTTCCTCCGACGGTCAGAACTTCATGTACAGCCGGCGGCTCGGCTTCCGACGGAACTTGTAGCTCACCTCGAAGCTCAGGTAGCTGAAGTAGTCGGGCATGCCGGGGTTCCCGCGGCGACTGGTGATGGTGCCCATGGTGCCGTCGGTGCCCCAGCCAGTGGGGTCGCTGATGTAGCGGGCGAGGTATTGGGTGGTACTGTCGCCCGCGTAAACGGTGCCGATCTCGTTGTAGGTGGCGTACCGCTGGCTCACATTGTCGAGGTAGTCGGTGGCGAAGGTGTAGTAGGCGAACTCGGCCCCCACGCACAGCTTCTTGGTGACCATGTAGCGGATGCCCATGCCGAAGGGAATGCCCAGGTGCCAGGGGCTGGGGCGGTCCACCACGGTGCCTTCCCGGTTCGGTACGCCCTCCACCACCCAGCTGTAAAGGTCGGTCTCATAGTTGCCGTCCTGCTCGATGATGTTGCCGCCGCCGGATCCTCGGGGGGCATCGCGGACGGTGCCGTCATCCCAGAAGTAGTACTTGTTGTCAAGGCTCTGGTCCCCGCGGAACAGGTCGCCTTTGGGCCGGCCGTAGAAGACGCCCACACCGGTGTAGAAGAAGAGGAAGAAGCGCTGCTGGAACAGGGGCTTGAAGGGCTCGCGGTAGGCGTTGAGCACCACGTGCGCGCTGAGGCCGAAGAGGTCGGTGCGGAAGTTGAGCCCGCGCCCGAAGTTCTTGAGCTCGGTGCCGCTCATGCCGCCGGTGGGCTCCACCTCGTTGTACCCGAGCCGGTGCCAGCTGAAGCGGCCTTCCATGGTGAGCGAGCGGGTCACATAGCCCCGCGGGTTGTTGAGGAAGTCGCGCGCCGTGAGGCACACCGCCGGCCGCGTGCTGTTCCACTGGATGGGGCTGTCCCAGTTGCCCAGGTCGCCGTAGTACTGCGTGGTGCCCACCGCCAGGCCGATCTCCAGGTTGCGCTGGGCGCGACCGTGCAGGCCCGCCAGCATGGAGGTGATCATCAGTGCAAGGGCGCCGGTGCGCATGGAAGGGACCGTACTTCGAAGGTACGGAGGTTATACGCAGCCGGATCAAGCGGTTGCCCCCGGCGGTTCACCGGGCACCGAACACGGCGGTGCCGATGCGCACCAGGGTGCTTCCCGCCGCGATGGCCAGGTCGGCATCGCCGCTCATGCCCATGCTCAGCACATCGAACCCGCCGGAAGGGAACGCCCCGGAGGCCGCCACCTCGTCGAACGAGCGCCGCAGACCCTCGAACTCCCGCCGTACCTGCGCGCGGTCGTCCGTGTTCGTGGCCATGCCCATCAGGCCGCGCACCCGCACGTTGGGCCACGCGGCCCAGGGCCAGGCCCGTGCGGCTTCGCGCAGTTCATCCGGGGACAGACCGTGCTTGGTCTCCTCCCGCGCGATGTGCACCTGGAGCAGGATGTCGGTGGTGCGCCCCAGCGCCGCCGAGCGCTTCTGCACCTCCTCCGCCAGCCGCTGGTCCTCCACCCCGTGGATCAGGTGCACCAGCGGCACCACATGCTTCACGTTGCTGCGTTGCAGGTGGCCGATGAAGTGCCAGTGGATGTCATCCGGCAGTACGGGCGCCTTGGCGCGGAGCTCCTGGGGGTAGTTCTCCCCGAAGTGTCGGTGCCCCAGGTCGTACAGGGCCTTGATCTCCTCCACGCTGCGCGTCTTGCTCACGGCCACCAGCGTCACCCCGGCGGGGATCCCGGCCTTCACCGCGGCGTAGCGTTCGGCAAGGGGTTGCGCGGCCATGGAAGCGGTGGTCACACGTCCTCGAGGGAGTACACGGTGAGCCCGCTGCGCAGCTTGGGCTCGATGTAGGTGCTCTTGGGCGGCATGGCACCGCCGGTGTCGGCCACGGCCTTCAGCTCCTCGAAGCTCACCGGCTGCAGGTGGAACGCGGCCGCCATGGCCCCGCTGTCCACCAGGTGCTCCAGTTCCTCGATGCCGTGCGTGCCCGGGATGAAGCGGATGTGCGGGTCGGTGCGCAGGTCGTGGATGCCGAGGATGGGCCCGAGCACCAGCTCGCTCAGGCGGGCGGGGTCAAGCTGCTCGGAGGGGGAGGCGCCGGCCGGCGGGGGCGGCAGGTGCAAGGCATGCCAGCCGAGTGTGGTGCGTACGCACACCACGCCATGCACGGTACCCGGAGCATCGACCTTCTCCACCCGCCCCACCTTGCGCAGCGCGTCGATGAAGGCCTCCGGGCTCAGTCCGTTGAGGGTGGTGACGGCACGGTCGAAATTGAGGATGTGCAGGTGGGTGTGCGGCAGGATGTAGGCCAGGCACCAGGCCTTGGGGTCCACGTCGGTCGCGGCGGTGGACTCGGCGAGCCGCGCGCTGCTCGCCAGGCGGTGGTGCCCGTCGGCGATGTAGAGCGCGGGCATCGTGGAGAAGAGGTCCTGCACCGAATCGGTCCAGGCGCGGTCGCGCACGGCCCAGAAGCGGTGCCGCACCCCGTCGCCGGTGGTGAAATCGCTGTCGGGGGCCTGCGTGGTGATGGGGCGCAGCAGCAGATCCAGACGGCCGTCGTCGGGCGCGGCCAGTAGCACCGGCTCGGCGTTCATGCCCGTGGCGCGCAGGTACTCCTTGAAGAGGTTCTCGCGGTTGGTGAGGGTCTGCTCGTGCTTCTTGATGAGGCCGGCGCGGTAGTCGGCCACGCTCACCCCGGCGATGATGCCAAGCGAGGCCACGCCCCGGTTCGTCTGCTCGTACACGTACAGGTGCGGCTCCGGGTCCCGTTCCAGGTAGCCCAGGTCGCAGAAGGCGCGGAACTTCACCCGCACCTTGGTGTGTCGTTCGTGGCGCGGCAGGTGCGCATCCCCCCAACCGTCGGGGTGGATCACGTGCAGGAAGGTGTACGGGTTGCCGTCCAGCTTCGCCCTGAGCTGCTCATCGGTGTAGCTCACATAGCTGCGGCTGCCCACGCGGTGCGCCTTGCCGGTGGCCGGGCGCCAGGCGCGGAACGGACGCAGCAGGATCATGGCCTCAGGAGCTCACCTGCACGCTGTCGCGCCAGTTGATGATGAGGTCGGCCAGTTCGGCGCCCACCCGGCCCTGGGCCTCGGCGGTAGCGGCCCCGATGTGCGGGCTGAGGCTAAGCTTCGGCTCGTGCAGCAGGTCCTCGCGCGGCTCGGGCTCGTTGGTGAACACGTCGAGCGCTGCGCCCTTCACGCGGCCGTCCTTCAGCGCCGCCAGCAGGGCGTCCTCGTCGACGCTGCCGCCGCGGGCTGTGTTCACGATCACCACGCCGGGTTTCACACGGGCCAGCTCGGCCGTGCCCAGAACAGGGCTGCCGTCCTTTTGCGCGGGCACGTGCAGGCTGATGGCGTCGGCCTGCTCAAGGAGCTCGTCCAGGGTCACCATCTTCACGCCCACGCGCACGCTCTGTCCGCCGATCTCCATCTCGATGGCCTCGGCGGTGGCGCGGTTGTCCACGTAGATCACCCGCATGCCGCACCCCAGCGCATAGCGAGCGGTCCACTGGCCGATACGCCCGAAGCCGATGATGCCCAGCGTCTTGCCCCGCACCTCGCTGCCCTTCTCGTAGGCCTTCTTCAGCTCCTTGAACTTGGAGCGCCCATCCACGGGCATGTGGCGGTTGCTCTCGTGCAGGTTGCGCAGCAGCCCGAAGAGGTGCGCCATCACCAGCTCCGCCACGCTGATGGAGGAGGAGGCCGGGGTGTTGATCACCGGGATGCCCCTGGCCTGCGCGTGCGCCACGTCGATGTTGTCCAGCCCCACGCCGCCGCGCCCGATGAGCTTCAGCCCGGGGCAGGCGTCGATGAGGTCCTTGCGCACCTTGGTGGCGCTGCGCACCAGCAGCACGTCGACCTTCTCAGCGTTCAGGAAGGCCTGCAGGTGGTCCTGGGCGACATGGTCGGAGGTGACGGTGAAGCCCTCCTCGATCAGGCGGGCCTTGGCGCCGGCGTCGATGCCGTCGTTGGCGTGGATGCGCATGGTGTGTTATCCGTTCTTCTTCGCGAAATGCTCCATCACGTCCACCAGCACCTGCACGCTCTCGATGGGGAGGGCGTTGTACATGCTGGCGCGGTAGCCGCCCACGCTCCGGTGGCCGCTGATGCCGCTGATGCCGGCCTCCTTCCACAGCGCGTCGAACGAGGGCTCGAGCGCGGCGTCACCAAGCACGAAGGTGGCGTTCATCACGCTGCGGTCCTCCACCGCGGTGGTGCCCTTGAACACGGGGGCCAGGCGGTCGATGGCGCCGTACAACAGCTTCGCCTTGGCGGCGTTGCGCTGTTCGATGGCGGCCACACCGCCCAGCTTCTTCATCCACTCCAGGGTGAGCATGCTCACATACACGGCGTACACCGGCGGGGTGTTGTACATGCTCTCCTTGGAACCGTGGTTCTTGAGGTCGAGCATGGGGCTGAGCTTGCGCCCCGTGTGGCCCAGGCGCTCGGGGTCGAACAGGTACACCGTGGCCCCCGCCGGCCCCATGTTCTTCTGCGCGCCGCCGTAGATGAGGGCGAAGTCGGCCACGTTCACGGGACGGCTGAAGATGTCGCTGCTCATGTCGCAGACCACCGGTACGGCCCCTGAGCCGGGGTTCGGGAACTGCTTGTACTGCGTGCCGAAAATGGTGTTGTTGCTGGTGAAGTGGAAGTAGTCCGCATCGGCCGGCACCTCGAAGCCCTTGGGGATGTAGCTGAAGTTCCTGTCCTCGCTGCTGGCCACCACCACGGTTTCGCCGATGAGCTTGCTCTCCTTGATGGCGCGGCTGGCCCACTCGCCGGTGTTCACGTAGGCGCCCTTGCCGCCCACCTTCATGTAGTTGAGCGGCACCATGTGGAAGCCGAGGCTGGCGCCGCCGCCGAGGAACACCACCTGGTAGTGGTCGGGCGCGCCCAGCAGCTCCTTCACCAGGCCCTGGGCCTTCGCCATCACGGCCTCGAAGGGCTTGCTGCGGTGACTGATCTCCAGGATGCTGAGGCCGCTGCCCTCGAAGTCGAGCACGGCCTGGGCCGCCTGCTCGAACACCTCCCGGGGAAGGATGCAGGGACCGGCGCTGTAGTTGTGGACCTTCTTCCGGGTGTCGGTGAGCATGGGTGTGCCGTTGAACGTGGCCGCAAAGGTAGAAGGCCCGCGCACCATGCACGGGAGTCGGTGGCCGGAAATGAAGGGAGCGTGGTGGACAACCACCGGGTCACATCGCCTGCACGATGCGCCGGATGATGGCCAGGTGGTGGTCGTCGTGCTCGGCCAGGTACAGGCACATGTCGGTGGGGCGCAGGCGCCGTTCCAGGCACGGGTGCAGTGCGAAATGGCCCAGCACGGGCGGGGGCAGATCCTGCACGCTGCGCACGAACTCCTTGCGGGTCAGGCGGAACTCCTCGAGCACATCGCCCGGTTCACGCTTCCGGGTGGCCTCCAGATGAGGTCCCTGGTCGGCGAGGTCAATGGGGGTGAGGCGTTCGCTCAAGCTCTGCCAGTCCTCCACCCGTACCCGCATCCGTTCCTGCATCACCAGCAGGTGGCCGATGTGCTCCAACACGCTCCACTTGCCTTGGAGCCGCAGCATCACGCGCTCGGGCGGCACATTCCGCAACAACCCGAACAGTCGGTTGGGCGTTCCCAGAAGCCGCTCGAGCAGCACGGGCATTTCCTCGGCCGGTCGACCGAAGGGCAGCTCACGCGAGGTCCAAGGTTGTAGCACGTGCGACACGCCGGCAAGATAGAATGAGCCCGCGTTCTCTGCGTCATCCGTTGGTCAGCGGTCCTTCGGAGGCGGGTTCCACGGCTTCGAAGGGCCCTGTTCGCGCGCGTCGATGTCGCGCTGGTAGGCCCAATGGTCCTTCTGCCACACGTAGGCGTCGTAGCTCAGGTCGGGACCGTAGAAGGCGGGCTGCCCTTCAAGGTCGGGGCGCTGCGGGCTCAGGTGGTCCAGCACGATGCGGCCGCCCGCAGTGTCCCAACGCATGCTCATGCTCGCCTGGAACGAGTAGGCGAACACCTCACGGTGCCGGCGCACCCGCTCGTTCCCGAAAAGCGGCGCCCCGAAGCGCGGCACGACCCCCTTGAAGCTCAGCACCTCGATCACCTTGCGGGTCTCCACCGCGCTGTACCCCTTCCAGCCGAGCAGGGTGTAATAGGTCTTGCCGCCCCTGGTGGTGGGGATCACCGCATAGTAGAGGGCGCCGTACCAGTTGTCCGGACCCAGTTCCACCGCGGAGGGGCTGGACACCTTGTCGGTCATGTCCCGCAGCTCGTACAGCAGGCGGCGCTTGCGGTCCTGCACCAACAGCAGGCCCTCGAAGCGATGTCGGCCATCGGCGTAGGGGATGTTCCAGGTGAACAGGCGGAACCGGCCGTCGGGTGCGTCCACCCGGCTCAGCTTCACGTCGTCGAAGGAGGCCGTGAACGCATCATCGGCCTCCAGCAACACCCGCAGTTCCCGCTTCAGGGAGTCGCTCCATTGCGCCTTACCGGTATCGCTGCCGGCATCGGCCAACGCGGCCACCATGGCGTTCAGCCGGTCGTGGCGCTGCTGAGCGGCCGCGGTGAAGGCCACCAGGAACAGGAAGGACAGGAGCGGCAGGCGCATGCTTCGGTCCAACGGCAGGGACCGTGCCGAAAGTACTTGATGGAGTGGCGAGACTTGAGTGACGAGTGGCGGGTGGATGACAGCAGGTCATTTCACTCGCCACTCGCGACTCGTCACTCCATACTAGAGGTGCATGAACTCCTTCTTGGCCAGGAGCTGCTCCTTGGTCTCGCGGTGTTCGGGGTCGTCCACGCAGCAGTCCACGGGGCATACGGCGGCGCACTGGGGCTCATCGTGGAAGCCCGTGCATTCGGTGCACTTGTCGGTGACGATGTAGTACACGTCCATGGCCTTGGGCTGCTGGGCGGTATCGGCGTCGAGCACGGTGCCCATGGGGGTGGTCTGCTGGCCGTGCAGGCTGGTGCCGTCGCTCAGCCGCCACTCGGAACCACCCTCGTAGATGGCGTTGTTGGGGCACTCGGGTTCGCAGGCACCGCAGTTGATGCACTCGTCGGTGATCATGATGGCCATGGCAGCAGGGGCTAATTTCGCGGCGCGAATATAGACCGTGAACACGCCCGCCTCCCGTGATGTTCGTCCCGTGCCGCCCCTGGCGCAACGGGTCGCCGCCCTCGTTCAACTGGGTCGGGTCTTCCGCCACTTCGCCGCAGGTGATGCCTGGCCGGGCCACGCCTGCGGGTTGGGCGAGGCCGAGTACGCCGCGTTCGACGACCTGGTGCGCCAG
>JBIJCH010000301.1:0-3537 GCA_044344815.1 Flavobacteriales bacterium
TGCTGGTTCCCGTTGGTGTTGAACAGGATGTGGTCCTCGATGATGAAGGGGGTGTTCACCCCGCCCGCGCCCAGGGTGGCCTCCACGAACACGAAGATGCTGTCCTCGCCCAGGATCTCCACGTCCTCGAAGGACAGCCCGCTGGCCCCGTCCACGTTGATGCGGAAGGGGGAGGGGGAGCCGCCCTCCAGGGCGATGTCCACCTTCACGGCGTTCTTCGAGGGGTTCCGCACCGTGAAGGCCTTGGTGGTGGTGCCCACCGTGGTGAACACGGTGTCGAAGAGCACCGTGTCCCGGCTGAAGTCCAGCTCCACTCCATCCTCGGTGAACTGCAGGTCCTTGCGGCAGCCCGCCAGGGCGGCCAGCACGGCCAGGATGAGGAGGAGGAAGGAGGGGCGCAAGGCCTGCAAAGATGGAGGTTCCGGCCTTGGATACGCAGGCCGGGGGGCGATCATTGCCCGGTCGGTGGTTCGGATTTCCGAAGATGGTGCTATATTCGCGGCCCGAAATCGCATCTCGTCATGAAAAAGGGCATCCACCCCGAGAACTACCGCACGGTGATCTTCAAGGACATGAGCAACGAGCACATGTTCCTCGGCAAGAGCTGCGCGAACACCAAGGACACCATGAAGTGGGAGGACGGGAACGAGTATCCCCTGGTGAAGCTGGACATCAGCAACACCTCGCACCCCTTCTACACCGGCAAGATGATGCTGATCGACACCGCCGGTCGCGTGGACAAGTTCAACAAGCGTTACGCCCGCCACACCGGCAAGTAAGCGTAAGCCTCACCGTTGTTGGAAGCCCCTGCCACCGCAGGGGCTTTCGCTTTTCCTGGGGGTCACGGGGTGCGGCCGCGCTGGGTCCGTCGGGCACCCTGCGTTCCGCTCACGTCGATCACGCTGCGCTCGGTCACCGCGAAGCAACGGTCCAGCGCTGCCGGCTCCACCACATGCAGGCCGGTGGCCGTGCCGAAGGCCGGCAGCACACCCCGTTCCGCCCCGAACCAGAAGCACGGCAGCCGCAGGTGCTGGCGGCCAAGCCCCTCCAGGTGCACGCCGGGGTGCAGGTGTCCGGCCAGGGTGTAATGGCCGGAGATGGTCCGTGGCTCGTGCGTCAGGGCGAAGGGCCCCTCCAGCAGCACCTCGTCGTGCAGCTTCAGCCCGGCCTCCAGGTATCGCCGGTCGGCCAGCACGTCGTGGTTGCCCAGCACCAGGTGCACCTCGCAGGGCACCCGCTCCAGCCACAGGCTGAAGAGGTCCCAGCTGCTGTTGTACGCGCTGTGGAAGAGGTCGCCCAGCACCACCAGGCGTTCGGCGCCATATTCGCGGATCAGCCAGCTCAACCGGTCCAGCAGCAGGTCGTCGTGCACATCGGGGAGCGGCAGTCCCGCCTTCCGGAAATGGGCCGCCTTGCCCAGGTGGGCATCGCACAGCAACAGCCACCGCATCCGCGGCCAGTAGAGCGCCCGGTACGGGCTCATCACCATCCGTTCACCCGCAAGGTCGATCTCCGCCGTGAGCATGAGCCCAAGGTAATTCGCGACCCCTACGTCTGGCAAGTCTGACGATCGTTGGCCATCATCCGGGGCAATGGTCGCGATCTTCCCACCGCGATCCCCATGAACTGGCACCTGCTTGACATCGGTGAACTGCGGCAGATGCTCGCCGTGGGCGACCCTGGGCTCAGCGATGTACAGGTGGTCGAGCGCCGCGAACAGCAAGGCCCCAACGAGCTCGAAGGCCGCAGGCGACGCACCCCTGTCACGCTCTTCCTCGCGCAGCTCAAGGACCTCATGATCCTGGTGCTGATCGCGGCCGCCGTGATCGCAGGGGCCATCGGCGACCTCACCGACACGTTGATCATCCTGGCCATCGTGGCCGTGAACGCGGTGATCGGCGTGGTGCAGGAGTTCCGCGCGGAAAAGGCGCTGGAGGCCATGCGGAGCATGGCGGCCCCGCAGGCCACGGTGCGCCGCGAAGGCGAACGCCGCACCATACCGGCCCGCGAACTGGTGCAGGGCGATGTGGTGCTGCTGGAGGCGGGCATGGTGGTCCCGGGCGACCTGCGCTTCACCGCCTGCCACGGCCTGCGCATGCAGGAGGCCGCACTCACCGGCGAATCGCTCGACACCGTGAAGCAGCCCGGCGAGCTGCAAGGGGAGGACCTGCCGCTCGGCGACCGCACCAACATGGGCTTCAAGGGCACGGTGGTGGCCAAGGGCCGCGGTGAAGGCATCGTGGTGGCCACAGGAATGCGCACCGAGATGGGCCGAATCGCCAGGCTGCTCGATCAGGGAAAGACCGCCACACCGCTGCAGAAGCGCATGGCCGCCTTCGGCAAGGTGGTGGCCGCAGCGGTACTCGCCATCTGCGCGGTGCTCTTCACCGTGGGCTGGTTACGGGGCGGCGACCCCATGACCTTGCTGCTCACGGCCATCTCGCTGGCCGTGGCCGCCATCCCAGAGGCCCTGCCCGCGCTGATGTCCGTGTCGCTCGCCCTTTCCGCGGCCCGCATGGTGAAGCAGCAGGCCCTCGTGCGCCGCTTGGCCGCGGTGGAGACCCTGGGCTCCGTCACCGTGATCTGCACGGACAAGACCGGCACGCTCACCCGCGACCACATGCGCGTGGAGGAGCTCGTGGTGCTCGACGAAGCGCAGCGCCAGCGGCTGCTACAGGCCATGGCGCTCAGCAACGACGTGCTGATGGGTCCCGAGGGACAAGTGGGCGAAGGCACCGAGCTCGCGCTCCTCGAACATGCCGAGGCCAATGGTGTGCTCAAGGCTGAAGTCGAACGTCAGCTGCCGCGCGTGGCCGAAGTGCCCTTCGATGCCGTGCGCAAGTGCATGAGCACCATCCACCGCCTCCCCTGCGGCCACCACCTGCTCTTCATCAAGGGCGCGCTCGAATCCCTGTGGGAACGGGTGCGGTCACCCGATCCCCGCTGGCGCACCGAGGCCGACCGCCTCGCCGCCGAGGGGCTGCGCGTGATGGCCCTGGGCTGGCGCGAACTGCCGCCGGGTCAATTGCCCGGTGACCCGCATGCACTGGAACGGGACATCACCCTGCTCGGTCTCGCGGGTATCCAGGACCCACCGCGCGACGAGGTGCAGCAGGCCATCGCCGATTGCCACGGCGCGGGCATCCGCACGGTGATGATCACCGGCGACCACCCGGTCACCGCCCGCACCATCGCCCGGCGCATCGGCCTGCTCAGTCCTGCGGAAGCCGAGGATCCGCGCAGTGTCATCACGGGCTCTGAGCTCGGAAAGCTCGATGCCAGGGCACTGCGCGAGCGGGTGGATCACCTGCGTGTCATCGCCCGCGTTTCGCCCATACAGAAGCTCGACATCGTGGCCGCCCTGCAGGAGCACGGGCACTTCGTGGCCATGACCGGCGATGGCGTGAACGACGCGCCGGCCCTCAAGCGCGCCGACATCGGGGTGGCCATGGGCATCACCGGCACCGACGTGGCGCGCGAGGCGGCCGACATGGTGCTGCTGGACGACAACTTCGCCACGCTGGCCCACGCCGTGCG
>JBIJCH010000274.1:0-3905 GCA_044344815.1 Flavobacteriales bacterium
GCTGCACCCAGTTCCCCACCATGGCGATGAGGCGGAAGATGAGCATGGGCAGGATGAACACGACGAGCGTCGCCTTCCAGTCGACCAGGCACATCGCGGCGCAGAACAGCAGGAACAACGCCTCCCCCATCATGGCGTTCCGCATGAGCTTGTCGCGGTGCTTCCGGTGCAGGTACCGCATCAGCTTGGGGATGCCCACGAAGAGGAAATCGGCGAAGTACCGGAGGAACTCCGAGCCCTTGTCGCGCTGGTATTGCATCGTGCTGCTGGCATCCTCCGGCATGTTGCCCTCCGCATGATGCATCCCGATGTGGTGGGCCCGGTACGTCTCCGGGCTCTGGCCGAAGAACGGTGCGAGCACCCAGGGGATGATGCTGTTCATCCACTCGTGCTCCGGCCTGAAGAGCGGGCGGTGGGTGCTGCAATGCATCATCAGCCCGAAGGGTCCCTTGAGCATGATGTTGTTGAGGTAGAGGTACACCAGCGCAAGGCCCGCCCACACCCACCCGGTGATGAACGGCATGTAGAGCAGCACGGCCAACGGCACCATGAGGAACACCACCTTCAGGATGACATCCAGGAAGGGCAGGTCGCGTTCATCGCGGATGAGGCGCACGAACCACTTCTGCAGCATCGACATGGTCGCAGGAGGGGTGCCGACGGGATCCGTATTCGGTGAAGGTCGCTTGAGCATTAAGGATGTTTCCTGATTAGTGCGCGAAAATTAACCTTTCGCCCCATCGGATACACTGATCGATATCAACGCCCGGACAGCCGACGATGAACACGAACCTGTGGAGCGGCTCACCGGGATGAGGCCTCGGTCGCATGCGTGGCGCGCGAATTTCGCCGGGCGATCCTCCCGTCCATGCGCGGCGCCTACACCATCGGCCTGTTGTTCCTCTCCAACGCCTTCATGACGATGGCCTGGTACGGCCACCTGAAGTTCCGCGAGTGGCACTGGGCCAAGCAGCTCGGCCTGGTCAGCATCATCCTCATCAGCTGGGGCATCGCCTTCTTCGAGTACTGCCTGCAGGTGCCGGCCAACCGGCTGGGGCATGTGGAGCACGGGGGGCCGTTCAGCCTGGTGCAGCTGAAGGTGATCCAGGAGGTGGTCACCCTGGTGGTCTTCGCCCTGTTCAGCCTGCTCTTCTTCCGCCACGAGCCCCTGCGCTGGAACCACCTGCTGGCCGCCTGCCTGCTGGTGGCCGCGGTGTGGCTGGTGTTCCGCAAATGACCGGTTGACCGATGCATTTCGAACTGCTCGAGGAGCTCATCGTGGTGCTGGCGCTGGCCATCGGCATCATCCTGCTCTTCCGCCGGTTCAAGCTGCCCGGCGTGCTGGGCTTCATCGTGGCCGGCATGATCGCCGGGCCGCACGGGCTGGGCTGGGTGGACGATGTTGAACGCGTGGAGACCCTGGCGGAGATGGGCGTGATCTTCCTGCTCTTCGTCATCGGCATGGAGTTCAGCCTGAAGAAGCTGGCCTCCATCGGTGTCACGGTCTTCGTGGGCGGCTCGCTGCAGGCGCTGCTCACCATCGCCCTGGTGACCGGCGTGGGCCGCTCGCTGGGGCTTTCCCTGCCCGCCGCCGTGTTCGCCGGCTTCCTCATCACCCTCAGCTCCACCGCCATCGTGCTGCGCCTGCTGCAGGAGCAGGGGCGCATGGACACCCCGTTCGGCCGCACCAGCACCGCCATCCTCATCTTCCAGGACATCATCGTGGTGCCCATGATGCTGCTCACGCCCATGCTCGCGGGCCGCAGCAAGGACATCGGGCACGACCTGCTGGTGCTGGCGGGCAAGCTGCTGCTGCTGGTGGCGGTGGTGTACGTGGCCGGGCGCTTCGCGGTACCGCGGCTGCTGCGCATGGTGAGCAAGGGGCGCAACCGCGAGCTCTTCCTCATCACCATCGTGGTGCTCTGCTTCGCAGCGGCCTGGGGCACCTCGGCCCTCGGCCTGTCGCTCGCGCTCGGCGCCTTCTTCGCCGGCCTCATCATCAGCGAGACCGACCAGGCCTACCACGCCACCGGCATCGTGCAGCCCTTCCACGAGCTCTTCATGAGCTTCTTCTTCGTGAGCATCGGCATGCTCGTGGACCCGCGGCTGTTCATCGAGCACCCGCTGCTCGTGCTGGGCATGGCCCTGCTGGTGGTGGTGGTGAAGGTGCTCGCCACCTTCCTGAGCGTGTGGGTGCTGCGCAAGCCCGTGAACACCGCCCTGCTCACGGCGCTCGCCCTCTTCCAGGTGGGCGAGTTCGCCTTCGTGCTGGCCATGGCGGGCCTGGGCATGGGGCTGCTGAGCCGCGAGCACCACCAGCTGTTCCTGGCGGTGAGCATCCTCACCATGGGGGCCACGCCCTTCATGCTGCAGTACGCCGATGCCATCGTGCGCCGTGTGTTCACGGTGTTCCTGCCCCGTTCGGTGGCCGTGCGCCTCGACCGCCTGATGCGCGTGCGCCGCGCCGAGGAGAAGGTGGAGAAGCGCGTGCTGCGCGACCACGTGGTGATCATCGGCTTCGGCCTCAACGGCCAGAACGTGGCCCGCGCCGCGCAGAGCTCGCGCATCCGCTGCGCCGTGATCGAGGAGGACCCCGACCTGGTGGAGCAGGCCGCCGGCATGGGCATCCACACCGTGCTGGGGGATGCCACCAACGACCACGTGCTGGAGAAGGCCCATGTGGAGCAGGCCCGCGTGGTGGTGGTGGCCATCGCCGACCCGGAGGCCACGCGCCGCGTGGTGGCCTTGGTGCGCGCCCACTCCACGGCGCACCTCATCGTGCGCACGCGCTACGTGCACGAGATCGAGGCCATCCTTGCCCTGGGCGCCAACGAGGTGATCCCCGAGGAGTTCGAGACCAGCATCGCCATCTTCCACCGTGTGCTGCGCCGATACCTCGTGGCCGAGCCCCAGATCCAGGCCATCACGGCGCACTTCCGCGGCGCGCATTACGGGCCGCTCCGTGGTGGCCCCGCACCGGCGCCGGCCGACCGGTCGCCCGCCATCCCCGGCGTGGAGATCGCCACCATCCCCGTGGCCCTCGGCCGCACCCGCATCGTGGGCCGCACACTGGCCGAGGTCGACCTCAAGGGCCGCTTCGGCATCACCCTCCTCGCCATCCGCCGCCAGCAGCGCACGCTCACCCAGCTCGAGGCCTCCGAACGCATCCGGCCGGACGACGTGCTCTACGTGCTGGGCAGCCCCGACAGCATCGTGCGCCTGGACCAGGCCCTGCACTGATGCCGCAACCTTCGGGCGCGAGGCGCGTACCAAGGCCTGCATGAACCGCGACATCCACCACATCATGGTCGTCGACGACGAGGACGATTGCCATTTCGTGACCAAGCTCGTGCTGCGCAAGGCCGGCTACCAGGGGCGCCTCACCCTGCTGCACGAACCCGGGCATGTGGTGGAGCACCTCCGCTCCGGCGGCATCCCCCCCGACCTGCTCTTCGTTGACATCAACATGCCCGGCATGAACGGCTTCGAGCTGATCCAGCACCTGGAACAGGAGGGCCTGCTGCCCAACGGCACCTCGTCCGTGTTCATGTTCAGCAGCAGCAACCGCCCCCAGGACATGCAGACCGCCAGCAGCTTCCGATCGGTGAACGGGTACGTGGAGAAGGCCCTCACCGTTGAATCGTACGAGCGTGCGGCGCAGCAGCACCGCATGCGTGCCTGAACAACCCGACCGCAAACCACTTCCACCCACCATGGCCAACGTGCTGATCATCGAGGACGAGACCATCATCTCCTTCGGCTACCGCCTTCAACTGGAGCGCATGGGCTTCGACGTCATCGGTGTGGCGCGCTCCAGCGAGGAGGCTGAAAGGCTCCTGGCCGAGCAGCGCC
The DNA here is from genome assembly GCA_044344815.1 of Flavobacteriales bacterium. Lineage (GTDB taxonomy): Bacteria > Bacteroidota > Bacteroidia > Flavobacteriales_F > PHOS-HE28 > PHOS-HE28. Next base: position 3,853 of record JBIJCH010000274.1, read on the forward strand.
CGGACCTCATCATCATGGACGTGTACCTGAAGGGCGAGAAGAACGGGCTGGAA
>JBIJCH010000275.1:0-3896 GCA_044344815.1 Flavobacteriales bacterium
CCGGGCATGCCCTTACCGACGCTGGGGGGCTCCTTCGGCCCACCCCCTCGCTCTTCCGGCGCGGCCAAGGACGCTACCTTTGACGCCTTTCGCGGTCCATACGACCGCCCCATCCTATGCAACGCTCCTCCCTGGCCCTTGCCCTCGCCTGTGTCCTTCCCGCATGGTGCCAGGCCGGCAAGGTGCCTGCACAGGGCGGTGCGAAGAGCATATGCGTGCTCGGCACCGACTTCGATGCGGGCATTCCGGCAGGCTGGGACATCGGCACGGCCGTCGAGCAACAGGACCCGCTGAACAACGGCCTGGGCATCTTCGTGGACGCCTGGCGCACGGGCAGCTCCGCCGAGGCCAATGCCAACGGCTGGTTCCCCGTGCCCGACGTGCCCGCGGGCAACCGCTTCGCCATGGCCAACGACGATGCTTCGCCGTGCAACTGTGCCATGGGCGATGTGACGCTCACCTCGCCGGCCTTCGATCTGTCCGGCCTGCAGGACGCCGCCGTACGGCTGCGCGCATTCACCAACGGGGCCTTCGGTGGTGGTGATGGCGTGGTGGAGGCGAGCGCTGATGGCGTAACCTGGTCAACGGTGGCCACGATCGCGCCGCGGGCCCATGCCTGGCGCCCGGTGCTGGCCGACCTCTCCGCGTTCGACGGCGAGCCCGCGGTGCGCATCCGCTTCCGCTGGAGCGACAATGGCGGCTGGGCCGGTGGTCTGGCCATCGACGATGTGTGCGTGAGCGCGCGCGCCGCGCACGACCTCGTGCTGCTCGATGCCTTCCTGTGCGATGCCCGCACCACGGCCTTCGACCCCACCGCGCGCACCCTCCCCTACACCCTGCTGCCCCTGGAACAGGCGGAACCGATGGTGGTGAAGGCGATCGTGCTGAACGCCGGGACCCTCGGTGCCATCACGGTCACCTGCACCGCAACGATCACGCTCGATGGGGCGCCCCAGGGCAGCTTCACCAGCTCGGTCGGCGCGGTGGGCGCAGGGGCTGTGGACACGCTGGTGGTGAGCACGGGCTGGACACCGGCGGCCGCCGGTCGCGTGCAGGTGGCGGTGAGCGTATCGGCCCTGAGCGCCGATGACGAGCCTTCGGACAACGGCCTGGAGCGCTGGATGGACGTGACCGCACCCGGTCTGGCGGACGGCAACAACGCCATGGCCCTGGATGACAGCACCGTCACCGGCGGCGTGTTCAACGGCGGCAACGATTACGCCGTGGCCCTGCGGTGCGAGATCGGCCCCGCAGGGAGCCAGGCCCATGCCGTGAGCTTCCTGCCTTCGCAGGGCAGCGTGGCCGGTGCGCGCGTGGTAGGCAAGCTGCTCGACGGCCAGTTCAACCTGATCGCGGCATCGGCCGAGCATGTGATCACCCAGGTGGAGCTCGATGATGCGATCACCCAGCGGCGCCAGGTGAACCTCTCGTTCGACGACCCGGTCGATCTGGACGCGCAGGCCGATGTGTACGCGGTGATCGAGCACAACAGCGACAGCGGGGATGTGCATGTGGCCCTGGCCCAGGCGGCCACCCACGGCAGCGCCATGCTGTACGACGGACCCGGCATCGCCTGGAACTACCTGCTGAACGTGCCCGTGGTGCGGCTGCACCTGTCGGAGCCCGAGGTGGGCATCGATGAGCGGCCGGCCTCCGCAGGTGATCCCGTGCTGGCACCCGTGCCGGCGGACGAGGCCACCTGGTTGCTGCTGGAAGCGGACGCGGCGGCCGGTGCCACGTGGCTCCTGCATGATGCCGGCGGACGCCTGATGGGGAGGGGCCTGTGCACCGGTACACGCACGCGGATCGCCACGGCGCAGCTCCCGGCCGGGCCATACGTGCTGGTGGTCCGCACGGGGCAAGGCCTCCGCAGCGCCCGCCTGGTGGTGGCGCATTGACCCCGGTCTGACCCGTATATCGCAGCGCATGTCCGACCACCGTCCGGGCGGCGTTATGGTCACCGGCCCTGTCATGCATCATGCAAGGCCTTGGTGCCGAACGGTTCCATACGGGACCGGGGCGGACCTGGAAGTGTGATCGTGCCTTACATTCGGGCCTCCCCATTCAGAAAACCCATCAGCCAATGAACCTTCAGTACACAGCCATCCTGGCCCTTCTGGTCGCCGGGACGGCCAACGGACAATGGGCGCACCCGCGTCCGAAACTGCCCACCCAAGGCGTGAACGAGGACGGTGGAGCACTGGCAGGCAAGGACCCCATGGGCATGCTCAAGGCCGCCGGCGACACCGTTTTCTATGACGATCTCGCCAACGGTCTTGCCGGTAACAACGGCGTGGGCGCCTGGACGCGGAGCGGCCCCCACGGGTCCATCTGGAAGTACGACACCGATGGTCCGCTGGGCGCTTTCAGCAATACCAGCGAGGTGATCACCAGCACCTCCGCCGCCAATGGCTTCATGATCTTCGACGCCGACCGCGCCAACTGCGACACCACGGCGAATCCGCCCACCCCCCTCTCCAGCTTCACCACGTGGGACGGCTACCTGGTCTCCCCTGTGCTTGACCTGAGCGCCACACCGCTCGTGCACCTCACCTTCCAGATGCGCATGCGCTGGTGCTGCAGCACGGCCAGCGGCCACTTCGTGGACATCAGCACGGACGGTGGCGCCACCTGGCCCTCGCGTGTGGAGGTGCGCCAGGAGGGGCACAACACCAACATCGACCCCGGCACGTACACGGTATGGATCAACGTGGGCCAGGCGATCGCCGGCAACGCCTCCAACGTGCGTTTCCGACTGGCCTGGGAGGGCAGCTTCACCACGAACATGAGCCACTACCACTGGCAGGTGGACGACATCGCCCTGGTGGAGAGCCCCACCAACGATGTGGTGCTGAAGAACACCCAGTACGATGACTACTTCAACCAGGGCAGCGTGTTCGACGGATCGGGCGCCAACATCGAGTACAGCATCTATCCTTACAGCCAGCTGCGCGAGCTCACCCTGAAGAGCAAGGTGCTCAACGACGGTTCCGCCGTGCAGACCAACGTGACCATGGCGGTGGACGTGACCAACGGCGGGGGCAGCTCGGTGTTCACCGGCTCCAACAGCGTCGCCTCGATCGCCGTGGGCGTCACCGACAGCATCCAGATCGACGGCTTCACCCCGCCGTCGGGCGTGACGGACACCTACGATGTGACCTACACCCTCACGAGCGATGCGGTGGATGACCGCCCGGACGATAACACGAAGACCCTCACCTTCGATGTGGCGCCGTTCGAGTTCGCCTACGACCTGGGCTCGCGCACAGGCCGTCAGAGCAACACCGACAACCAGGGGAACCCGCTGGAGTACTCGGTGGGCAACATCTTCTCCATCGTGACCGACGGCACGGCCTATGGCGTGAAGATCGCCGTGGCGGCGAACACGACCACGCAGGCCTCCCCGGTGGGCGAGCAGATCCAGGGCACGGTATACGATGGCAACCTCGACCCCATCGCCGAGACCGACCTGCACACCATCACTTCGGCCAACCTGAACACCAACGGCCAGAACAAGTTCATCACCCTGCCTTTCCTGTCACCCTTGAGCGTGACCTCCGGTGAGGAGCTGTTCGTGACCATGCAGTACTTCGGCGGCGCGGCCCCGGTTTACGTGGCCACCAGCGGCCTCAGCGCCACCGCTGCGGGCCTGCTGCTCGACCCGGCCGAGGCCAACCCCCTGTTCCTGGTGACCGGCCGCCCGATGGTGCGCCTCACCTTCGACCCCTCCGTGGGCATCGCCGAGGGCGACTTCCAGAACGGTGTGGGCCTGGGCCAGTGCTTCCCCAACCCCGCCCGCGACCTGGTGACCATCCCCTTCGAGCTCCGCACGGGTGACCGTGTGCGCATCGTGCTGCACGACGTGAGCGGCAAGGTGGTGCGCGTGCTCGAGGACG
>JBIJCH010000276.1:0-3879 GCA_044344815.1 Flavobacteriales bacterium
TGTTCGGCGATGTACAGGTTGATCTGTTCCTGAGGGAGCATGGGGGCGGAATGAGGGGACAAGTTTACTTCCGGGCATCCTTGCTCAGGTGGATGAGCACGGGAAAGGCCTGGTCCGAACCGAACGAACCGGCGCCCAGGGTGGCGATGGTGCCCGCGCCCAGGCGCCACACGGCCGAGGGCCTGAAGCAGCCCCCGGGGGCCTCGGTCAGCACCGCCCGTGGCTTCTCCGTGCCGTCCGGCTTGAACTCCAGGAGCACGGCGTCCTTGCAGGCCGTGAGCTGCGCAACCGGTTCCTTGGCCTTGCGCTTCTCCGCGTTGCCCAGGTCGTCGTTCATGAAGATCACCAACTGGTCGTCGTAGGCCGTGCTGATCAGGCGGCCGGGCGTATCGTTGTCCAGGGACATGCTGCGGTCCACCTGCCGGTGCCATTTCACGTCACCCGTGGCCGTGAGCTCCATCAGGTGCAGGTCGCCGGTCTCCCAGCTGGTCTTCGGCCGCTTGGCACCGCTGAGGTCGCTCACCATCACGGTCACCTGCCCGCTGGCATGGGACACGAGGAAGGCGCCTCCATCCTTGCGTGGCAGCACCCGGTCCAGCACGATGTCCGTCTGCCAGCGCTCCTCCTTGCGGGTCTTCACCACCACCTCCTGCTTCACCAGCTCGTGCATCTTCCAGTTGCCCCACTTCAGGTCGCCCGCGCCCAGGGTGGTGTAGTACAGGCCCACGGATTCGTTCCGGTTGAGCTCGGTGGATCCGTACACGCCGGCCACCGCGAGGTCGCCGTTGCTGCGGAACGCGAACGACGCATCGATGGCCTGCTCCGCACCGGGCAGGTCGATGGGCACCACCTGCTGGCCGGCGCTGTCGAGCTTGTAGAGCGCCAGGGTGTAGCCCAGCTCGCCCTTGGTCTTCGGCGCAGGGTCGTTCACGTTCTTGATCAGGTACCACACCGCCCCGGCCTTGTCCACCTGCGTGTCGAGGATGCGCACCTCCCGGGCCGCAGCATCCGTCTGCAGGGTCCAGTTCCACAGGGGCTTCAGCTCCTTGTCCAGCATCATGGCGAACACCGGGCACCCGGCGCTGCGCGTGGTGGTGGCGGGGGTGAGCTGCAGCAGCAACTTGGTGCTGTCGGCGTTCACCAGCGTGCTGAAGCCCACGTGCACATTGGCCTGGAAGTACTCGGGCCCCTTGCCCAGGCGGTCGTAGGGGATCTCGGTGACCAGTTGCGCGCCCTTGCCGGTAAGGCTGCGCGGGCTAAGCACCTGCTGGATGATCAGCAGCACGTTCCGCTCGGGGTCGGGCTTGCTGGCGATCAGCCGGAACTGCTTGTTGAAGTGCTCGATGGTCTCCAGCGCCACGGGCCCTTCGCCCCACACGATCTTCGGCTTGTCGTTCTTGATCGGCGCCATGGTCTCGGCGGCGTAGGTCCACAACGACCAGTCGGTCTGCACCTGGCTCAGCCCCCCGAGCACCGGGTTGCCGCCCTTGGTGCGCAGGACCACCACGCTGCCGGCATCGCCGCGCACCACACGGGCCACGCCGTAGCCTTTTCCGGCCTTGTCCTCGGCCTCCTGCACCACCTTCACACGCACCTTGCTCTCCTGGCTGAACGCGGGAAGGGCGATGGTGAGGAGGACGGGGAGCACGAGGGCTTTGGGGAGCTGACGGATGCGCATGGTCGGGTGGGGGTTCCGGAAAGGGGACGTGAAATTAGAGGTCGGCATGGAACGGGCCGTTCCAAGGACCGCGCCGATCAGGCACGCTCGATGATGGTGGCGTAGCCCTGGCCCACGCCGATGCACATGGTGCACAGGGCGTAGCGCTTGTTGCGGTCGTGCAGCTCGAGGGCTGCGGTCTGCAGCAGGCGCGCGCCGCTCATGCCCAGCGGGTGGCCCAGGGCGATGGCGCCGCCGTTGGGGTTGATGCGCACGTCGTCGTCGGCCAGGCCCAGGTCGCGGGTGCAGCTGAGCACCTGCGCGGCGAAGGCCTCGTTGAGCTCGATGACGTCCATCTGGTCCAGGGTGAGGCCGGCGCGCTTCAAGGCCAGAGCGGTGGCGCCCACCGGACCGATGCCCATCACGCGCGGTTCCACGCCCACCACGGCGCTGCTCACGATGCGGGCCAGGGGCTTCAGTCCGTGCGCCTTCAGGCCGGCCTCGCTGGCCACCAGCACCGCCGCCGCGCCGTCGTTCAGGCCGCTCGCGTTGCCGGCCGTCACCGAGCCGTCCTTGCGGAAGGCGGGCTTCAGCGCGGCGAGCCCTTCCAGGGTGGTCCTGGGCTTCACGAACTCGTCCTGCGCGAAGAGCATGGGGTCGCCCTTGCGCTGGGGGATGGCCACGGGGGCGATCTCGCGCGCCAGGCGTCCGCCCGCCTGCGCGGCCGCGGCCTTCTGCTGGCTCCACAGGGCGAAGCGGTCCTGCGCCTCGCGGGTGATGGTGTGCGTCTCCAGCAGGTTCTCGGCGGTCTCGCCCATGGCGTCCACGCCGTACAGCTCCTTCATGCGGGGGTTGATGAAGCGCCAGCCGAAGCTGCTGTCGAACATCTGCGCATCGCGGCCATAGGGGGTGCTGGTCTTGCTGATCACCCACGGCCCGCGGGTCATGTGCTCCACCCCGCCGGCGATGAGCACGTCGCCATGCCCCGCGGCGATGGCGCGGCCCGCGTTCACCACGGCGCCCATGCCCGAGGCGCACAGGCGGTTCACCGTTTCGCCGGGCACGTTCACCGGAAGGCCGGCGAGCAGCAGGGCCATGCGCGCCACGTTGCGGTTGTCCTCGCCGGCCTGGTTGGCGCAGCCCAGTATCACGTCCTCCACGGCCGCCGGGTCCAGGCCGGGGTTGCGTTCCAGCAGGGCCTTCAGCACGTGGGCGGCAAGGTCGTCGGCCCGCACGGGGGCCAGGCTACCACCGAAGGAACCGATGGGCGTACGGATGGCGTCGACGATGTAGGCTGCGTTCATCTCAGGGGTTCGGTTGCGCCTCGGGGAACCAGGGCTTGCCGGTGCGGTACACCGTGCCCTTGAACAGGGCCACCTGCTTCCCGTGCGCGTCGGTCACGGTGATGTAGTAGATGCCGATGCTGCGGCTCAGGCTCTTCTCCTCGGTGGTGGCGGTGAGCACGTCGCCGGCCTTCACCGCCCGCGTGTGGCTGATGGAGGTCTCCACGCTCACGCTTTGGATGCCGTGCGAGTTGGAGGCGAAGGCCAGGCAGCTGTCGGCCAGCGAGTAGGTGATGCCGCCGTGGGCGATGGCGAAGCCGTTGAGCATCTCCTCGCGCACGGTGAGCCGCAGCACGCAGTGGCCCGGGGCCACCACCAGCCGTTCGATCCCCAGCCATTGGCTGAAGGGGTCGTTGTCGTACATGCGGGCCACCACCTTCCCGGCCAGGTCCTGCGGGCTCATGCGGCCGCGAAGGTAGGGGAGCGCTCACGCCCCGGCGAACAGCTCCTTGGCCAGCACGCCCTCGTGCTCCAGGAGCCATTTCTTGCGCCAGATGCCACCGGCATACCCGCTCAGCAGGCCGTTCTTGCCCACCACCCGGTGGCAGGGCACCAGGATCAGCAACGGGTTGTCGCCGCAGGCCGTGCCCGCCGAACGGGCGTTGCCCCCCACGTTCGTGGCCAGTTGCTCGTACGTGATGGCCTTGCCGTACGCGATGCCGCTGAGCTGGTCCCACACCGCCTTGCGGTAGGCCGAGCCCACCTGGTACAGCGGCAGGTCGAACTTCTTCCGTCGGCCGGCGAAATAGGCCTTCAACTGCTCCTGCGCCTCCTTCAACATCTTCGGCTGGCGGCCACCGTGGCCGCGGCCCAACGCATCGAAGGAGACCCGCGTGATGCGCTCGCCGTCGCACTCGATGTACACCTTGCCGATGGGGC
>JBIJCH010000277.1:0-3859 GCA_044344815.1 Flavobacteriales bacterium
GAACCGCAGGAGAAGGACGCGCTGGTGTGGGAGAACACCGCCAACGGCGACCTCTACGTGGGCGCGGGCGTCACCGAGGGCGAGGAGTTCGCCACGCTCTTCGTGAGCACCGGCACCGACGGCTTCGAAACGTACTTCCACGACCTGCGCAGCGGTGGCATCCCCACCCCCGCCACAAGGTGGGTGCCCCTGCAGACCGGCTTCGACCACAAGACCAGCATCGTGGACTTCGTGCCCGCCACCGGCAGGTTCCTGGTGATGACCGAGGTGGACGCGCCCAACTACCGCCTGGTGGAGGTGGACCCGAAGAACCCCGCCCAGGCCAACTGGAAGGACATCATCCCCCAGGCCAAGGAACTGTTGCAGAGCGTGTCCACGGGAGGCGGCAACCTGTTCGCCGAGTACCTGAAGGATGCCACCAGCCGCTTCTACCGCTACAAGCTGGATGGCACGGGTGAACAGGAGATCCAACTGCCCGACCTGGGCAGCGCCGGAGGTTTCGGCGGCAAGCGCAACGACACCTTCAGCTTCTACAGCTTCACCAGCTTCACCGACCCTGGCACGATCTACAAGTACGACTACGCCACCGGCACGAGCGAGGTGTGGTTCCGGCCGGAGCTGAAGTTCGATCCCTCGGCTTACGTGACCGAGCAGGTCTTCTACCCCAGCAAGGACGGCACCAGGGTGCCCATGTTCATCGTGCACCGGAAGGGCATGGAGAAGAATGGCAAGAACCCCACGATGCTCTACGCCTACGGCGGGTTCAACGTGAACCTCTCCCCCAGCTTCAGCACAAGCCGCATGATCCTGCTGGAGCAGGGCGGCGTGTTCGCGCTGGCCAACCTGCGCGGCGGTGGCGAGTACGGCGAGGAGTGGCACAAGGCCGGCATGAAGGAGAAGAAGCAGAATGTGTTCGATGACTTCATCGCAGCTGCGGAATACCTGATCGCCGAGAAGTGGACGGACACCCCGCACCTGGGCGTGAACGGAGGCAGCAACGGCGGACTGCTCATCGGTGCGGTGATGACCCAGCGTCCCGAGCTCTTCGGCGTGTGCTTCCCCGAGGTGGGCGTGCTGGACATGCTGCGCTTCCAGAAGTTCACAGCAGGCTTCGGCTGGGTGCCCGAGTACGGCAACGCCGAGAACAGCCCGGAGGAGTTCGCCTACTTGAAGGCCTACAGCCCGCTGCACAACGTGAAGCCCGCGAAGTACCCTTCGACGATGGTGATGACCGCCGACCACGACGATCGCGTGGTGCCCGCGCACAGCTTCAAGTTCATCAGCACCCTGCAGCCCGCGCAGCAGGGCGATGCCCCCGTGCTGATCCGCGTGCAGACACAGGCCGGCCACGGCGCCGGCATGCCCACGCACATGGTCATCGAGCAGCAGGCGGACAAGTGGGCCTTCTTCTTCCACGCCGTGGGCTTCACGCCCACCTTCCAGGCCGATGAGGCGACGGCCAAGCGCTGATCCATAGCACCTGAGCGAAGCCCCGGTCGCCCGCAGCGGCCGGGGCTTCCTTCCCTTAACGCCCGATGGTCCCGTTCATCCTCCGCCCCTTCCGTGCCGATGACCTCACCACATTGGTGAAGCACGCCAACGACCCCACGGTGGCCGCCAACCCCACCGATACCTTCCCGCATCCCTACACCGAGGAGCACGGGCGCATGTTCCTTGAACAACCGATGAACGGACCGGCCCTGCGCCGCTGCATCGACATCGACGGTAAGTGCTGCGGGGCCATCGGCCTGCACCCGAAGACCGACCTGTGGAGCGGGAACCTGGAGCTCGGCCATTGGCTCGCGGCGGCGCATCGCGGCAAGGGCATCATGACCGAGGCGATCAGGCGGATGGTGCAGCTCGGCTTCGAGGCCTTCCCCGAGGTGACGCGCATCTACGCCATGCCCTTCGGCAGGAACATCGCCTCGCAGAAAGCCTTGGAGAAGGCGGCTTCACCTTGGAAGCGAAGCTCCCGGGCACGCTGGTGAAGAACGGAAAGGTGGAGGACGAGTGGATCTACGCGGTGCGGCGCTGATCGGCGGAGTCTCCGCCGCGGTGTACTTGGTGCGCCTGTGGCGGAACGGTGCACCTGTGGTAATGCGCATCGCCCATTGAACCGGATGACCCCATCGACCGGGCACACCCCTTACCTTGAACCGATCATCTACAATGAACACCAACCTCATCACCCTCGTGGCCTGCGTGCTTGCGCCAAGCGCCATGGCGCAGACCCTGGTGTTCTCCGACAACTTCGACAGCGGCGTACCCGATCCCCTGTGGGTCTCCACCAGCCAGGGCCCCTTCATCATCGGCAGTGGTTACCTGAGCCCGTCCAGCATCGGTATCGGCAGTCAGGACGTGAACGTACCGCCGCTGGCCTCCCCCTACCTCGCCTACCTCTTTCACCCGATCACCTTCGACCCCAACGCCGACTACGAGCTGTTCAGCGCGGTGCGCGTGGATGATCCGACCAACAACGGCAGCCAGGCCCGTGCCTACCTCGGCTGGGTGGACCCGCTCGCCCCGGACTACCAGTTCTGTATGGGCATAGGCACCTGTTGCGATCCCTGGCAATCCGGCGGCATCAGCAACTTCTGCGGGCCCCAGCCTTCGCCCGACCATGTCTTCGGCGTGGTGCTCACCATGTTGGACGGTTCCTCCAATTGCACGGCCTACTTCGACAATGTGAGCGTGTTCAACAACAACACGTCGACCAGCACGACCGATGCTCCTGCAGCTCCAACTCTTTCATTGGCCCCGAACCCGGTGGTGGACCAGGTGATCGTGACCCTTCCTGATGCGTTCACGGGCACCATCGACGTGTGTGATGCGCAAGGCCGCATCCTTCGCAACTTCTCCGTGTCCGGCCAACGCAGCCTGCCCATCCAAGTGGGCGACCTGCCCAGCGGCATGCTGCTGCTCCGCGCCATCGGTGCGCACGGCACCGCGGTGCAGCGGTTCGTGAAGACCTGACCGGAGGGTGCCGACCCCGGGCGCTGCGCGGGGGACCATGGCTCGGCCGTAGCTTGCCACCTCGAGATCGTACGCGTGGGTCCGTACTGGGTATACATCCTCGCCAACAAGCACAACAACGTGGTGTACGTGGGCATGACCAACGACCTGCAGCGCCGCGTGCTGGAGCACAAGACCGGCAAATACAGCACGGCCTTCACCCGGCGGTACAACATCACCAAGCTCGTGTGGTACGAGCAGCGCATCGACCTGCAGGACACGCTCCTGCACGAGAAGCGCCTGAAGCGCTGGCGCCGACCCTGGAAGGATGCGCTCATCGCGAAGATGAACCCGGAGTGGAAGGACCTGAGCGAGGGCTGGTACGACCCGCGCGACCTGTCCCCATAGTGCTTCCCGGAGCGCGGGCGGCGCGCAGCACCGAGGGCCCCGCGCATCCCTCCCCGTACTGCTTCCCGGAGCGTGGGCGGTGCGCAGCACCGGGGACCCGCGCATCCCTCCCCGTAATGCTTCCCGGAGCGTGGGCGGCGCATCGCGCCGGGGACCCACGCATCCGGGAACCCCTTAAGACCGATGCTGGAGGAGATCCCGGATGACCGGGGCCCGACCTCGCGATACTGCTTCCCGGAGCGTGGGCGGTGCGCAGCACCGAGGGCCCCGCGCATCCCTCCCCGTACTGCTTCCCGGAGCGTGGGCGGCGCATCGCGCCGGGGACCCCTTAAGACCGATGCCGGAGGAGATCCCGCACACCGATCCCAGCCCCCTCGCGATACTGCTTCCCGGAGCGCGGGCGGCGCATCGCGCCGGGGACCCACGCATCCGGGAACCCCTTGAGACCGATGCTGGAGGAGATCCCGGATGACCGGGGCCCGACCTCGCGATACTGCTT
>JBIJCH010000278.1:0-3846 GCA_044344815.1 Flavobacteriales bacterium
CGCACGCTCATCCGCTTGGGCGCGCAGGTGCGAGGTGGCCAGGATCAGCAGGACAAGGGTGATGGTGCGCATGGGAGGGTTCCTGTGCCCGCTCTACTCCAGCCACTTGAAGGAGCCCATGATCGCCTCGGCGAGGTAGAGCGTCTCCTCCCAGGCGTCGCGGTGGGCCGTGAACGTGATCAGGTAGGCCCGCCCACCCCGCAGCCGCAGTTCCTGCTTGAAATGCAACGGCATGTCGTTCATGCGGGCCGTGTACTCGAAGGTGTGGTACTCACCGGTGCCGTTGCGCTGGGTGGCCGACACGATCATCTCGCCGCCGGCCTCCTTCACCTGGGCCTCGGTCGTGGCCACATAGGTCGGCAGGTCCATCTCCCCGGTGGCCTGGATGATCAGGTTCACGTTCTCGCGGAACACATCGCCGCTGTCCATGGGGCTGAGGAATCCCACCACCATGCCGATGTCCGGGTCGCTCTCCACCGTCCATGCCGTGGGGTGGGAGATGGCGACGGCCTCGCCCTTCCAGGTGGCCCAGGCCGGGGCCTTTGTGCCGGGTTGGGCGGACAGCATCAACGGGAGCAGGGCCGGGAGCAGGTGGCGGAGCATGGCGGAGCGGTCGATGCGAAGATGCGCGATCCGCCACAAGTTCAATAGCTGCAGAAATGCACGAGCATCTCGGCCGCCTTGGGATGGCCAAGATCGGCGCTCCGGCGCAGGTCGGCGCACCCATCGGGCAGGCGGTACGACATGAGCAGCGCGAGGGCGCGGCTGTAGTGGGCCTCCGCCTCGATACCGCCGAGCCCGATGGCACGGCTGTAATGCTCGATGGCCTCCGGGACCTCCCCGAAGAGCAGGTGGATGTTCCCCTTGAGCATCCAGGCCTCGGGGTCTTCGGGGGTGAGCTGCAGGCTGCGTTCCGCGTCCTGCATGGCCCCCACATGGTCCCCGAGCTGCTTGCGGGTGAAGGACCTGTCAAAGAGGGCCCCGACATGGTTCGGGGCCATCCCCAGCACACGGTCGTGGTCGTCGATGGCGCCTTGCAGGTCGCCGGCCTCCTTGCGCAGCACGGCGCGTTGGAGGTGGATGTGGGGGCGGTCCTTGGCCAGGGCGATGGCGCGGTCGAGGTCGGCGCGGGCATCGGCGGTGCGGCCCAGGGCGCGATGCACGCGGCTGCGGTTGAACCAGGCCAGGTCGAACAGGCTGTCGAGCGCGATGGACCGGTCGAAGGCGCGCGTGGCCTCCTCCGACCTGCCCAGGTGGAACAAGGCCACGCCTTCAAGGTCGTGCGCCACCGCGCTGGTGGGGGCCAGCCGCACCGCATGCCGGGCCGCTTCCAGCGCGAGGGCCGGGTCATCCTCCTGAAGGCGGCACACCGCGAGCTTCAGGTGGAGCATGGGGTCGGTGGCGTGGTGGGCGAGCAGCGTGTCCAGGTCGGCCATCGCCAGCTCGCACAGCTCCATTCGCATGAGGCCATCCACCCGGTGCTCGCGGAGCAGGTCATCATAGGGCTTCAGCTCCACCGCCCGGTCCAGGTCCTCGCGCGCGCCCTTCAGGTCGCCCTGCAGCAGGCGCAGCATCGCACGCCGGTCATGGATGTAGGCGCTCATCGGGTTCAGCGCCAGTGCGCGGTCCATGTCCGCCAGGGCCCTGTTGGGCTGGCCCAGCCGCGTGAACACGGTGCCGCGCTTCATGTACGCGTCGGCATATGCAGGGTCGGCCTGGATCGCGTTGGTGTACTCGATCAAGGCCTGCTCGCTGTTGCCGATGCGCAGCTGCATGTCGCCCTGCTGGATGTGCTGGATGGCCACCAGGCGCTGGTCGAGCTGGCCGAACACCTGCATGTGCAGGCATAGGCAGAAGAGCACGAGGGGGCGCATGGGCGATGGTGTGAGAGCAGAACGGGTGGGATGGCGGTGTTGTTCTGATGGGTCGTAATTCACAATCGCCTGTTGATCGATCCCTGACGGATCGGGTCCGAGGCGCTTTGATCACGATCGGCGCGGGAATACGTTTGCCGCCATGATGAAAGCCTTGGTCGTGGCGGGTCTCATGGGGATGCAGTTCCCCGCGGCCGCGTTCAGCCTGCGGGTCACGGGAGTGGTCACCGATCACTACACGGGCCAGGCGATGGAGCATGTGCACGTGCGCGTCTACCGGAATGGCGTGAAGGTGTCCGCGGAGGAGACCGGCATCCTGGGCCACTACGCAGTGAAGCTGGAGAACAACGCCGACTACGTGATCCGCTTCAGCGGCCCCGGGCTGGTGACCAAGTGCTTCACGATCGATACGCACGGGCTGGAGTGGGAGGGCGACCGGAAGGAGAAGGACCTGTGGGTGGAGATGACCATGTTCGAGCGCACCACGGCGATGGACCTTTCCTTCTTCGACATGCCCATGGGCATGGCCCGCTTCGAGCCGGCCACGGGCCTTGTGAGCTGGGACCTCGACTACGACCGCAAGGTGCGCCCGCAGGTGGAGGACCTGATGGCGCATTACTACCGCATGATGACCGCCCAGGCGAGCACGGCTCAACTGGACGCCCCGCGCCGCGAGCGGCGCTGACAACGCTTTGGGTTGATGGGAGCCACGGCCGCCGGGACCTTCGGGTCCAGGTGGCCGCGGTGCTTCCGGGCCTACCGCACCAGCACGGCACGGCCGGTGGCGGTCCGTCCAGCCTGCCGTGCGCGCACCGTGTACAGACCATGCCGGGTCAGCCCCGGGAGCAGCACCGTGCCGGCAAGCGCGCTCGTGCTGTGGATCAGCGCACCGCGCACATCGAACACATCGAGCATCCATGTGCCAGGACCCGGGAGCACGACCACAAGACCATCGGGCCGGCCGAAGCAGGTGAGGTGCTCCACGCCCGCACCGGCCGCCATCCCCGTGGCCGGGAACACGTCCACCTGCTGCCACAGGGTGTCAGTGCCGCAATCGTTGCCCACCACCAGGCCCACCATGTAGTGCCCGTATTCCTGGAAGCCGAAGGTGGTGGTGTCGCCGGTCGCCGTGGTGCTGCCGAAGACCCAAAGGTTCCAGTCGTCGTTCACGCTGGTGTTGGTGAACACGACGTCGGTGGAGCCGGGCGGGTCCTGCACCCAGGTGAAGTCGGCCACGGGCGGGTCGCCACCGCTGATGTGGATGGTGTCGGTGCGTGTGCAGCAATCCAGGGTCACCTGCACCCAGTAGGTCCCCGTGTCGGCGAGCAGCGTCTGTGTGGTGCCCCCCGTGCTCCACAGATAGGAGGCTCCCGCCACCCCTGCGCTCAGCATCACGGGGGCGCAACTGGTGCTGTCCGGACCCAGATCGGGGGAGGCATTCACACAGCCATCCCGGATGCTGGTGTTCTCCGAGGGTAGCGCAGGGCTCAGGGTCAAGTTGAGCGGGTACGAGGCCCATGTGCTGAGGAAGGAGGCATTGGGCAGGACAGTGCTGGTGAAGTTCGGGTTCGAATAGGCATTGCAGGCGATCTGCCCCAAGAGGTCGGTCCGGATGAGCAGTTCGTTCTCGTTGTTGTTCGTGTACTTCCTGCGAGCGGTGATCAGGGCCGCATTCCCGTCGATCACAAGGTTAGGTGCATAGTGGTAGGCGAGCCCGGTCTCCTGGGACGTGTTCCCGTAATACCGGCCCCAAAGGACCGCACCCGTCCTCGACACCTCGAGCAGGAAGAGGTTCCGGCCACTGGTGCCGATGCCGTAGCCGCAGACCAGGTAGCCGTTCGCCGTCGCGCAGATGCTGGAGACGTACTCGGAGGTGCTCTAGGGGAAATCGTAGGAGCGCCCCCAGGCCAGGTTGCCAGCGGTGTCGAGCCGGGCCACGCCGATGGTGAAGTCGCTCCCCGAGCCGTTCACA
>JBIJCH010000279.1:0-3829 GCA_044344815.1 Flavobacteriales bacterium
TACCCCAGCTCCTCTTCAGCGGCATCATCGTTCGCTTCGACAAGCTGCACCCCTGGTTCGCCAGCGAGAAGCACGTGCCCTGGATCGGCAACATCATGGCCAGCCGGTGGGCCTACGAGGGCCTTGCGGTGGACCGCTTCGTGAACAACGCCTACGAGCGCGGGTTCTACGCCTTCGACCAGCGGATGAAGACCAGCAACTGGAAGAAGGACCTGTGGGTGCGCGAGCTGGGCAATCGCGTGGCCGAGGTGCGCCGCGGGCTCAACGACCCGGTCAAGGCCGGTGCGGTGGCCGCCGACCTGGCGCTTCTGCGCACCGAACTGGGCAAGGAGATGCGCCAGCTGCGCGGGTTCAACGTGCCCGGCATCGACCGCCTGCGCCCCGGACAGGTGGACGGCCTGCTGCTCGACGAGGTGGACCGCTCGCTCGCCACCCTCACCCAGCACTACCGTAACGCTTACAAGCTGAACGAGCAGGCCAAGGATAAGGGCATCGCCCAGTTGACCCGCACCCCCGAGGACCGCGCGGCCTACTTCGCCCTGCTCGACGCGCACCGCAACGAGAGCCTCGCCGACTTCGTCACGAACAAGAACGATGTGAACGTGATCGTGGAGGCGGAAGGCGAGCTCGTGCAGAAGAGCGATCCCGTGTACCTCGATCCCGTGTCATCCGACTTCTTCGGCGCGCACTTCTACGCACCGGTGAAACGCCTGCTGGGGGTGCGCGTGCCCACGGCCTGGGCCAACATGCTCGTGCTGTGGGGCATGAGCCTGCTGTTCGCCCTCACGCTGTACACCAACCTCTTCCCGAGGGTGATGGAGCGGTTGAGCCGCAAGCCCTGGCACATGGGCAAGTGAAAAGCCCCGCTCACGGCGGGGCTTCCTTGTGCTGGGGATCCTGGCTCACTTACCGTCCACCTCCTCGATCTGGATCATCTTGAAGGGGATGTTGATGATGGCCTGGTAGTCCTCGCCGGCCTCCAGCATGTCCTCGTCGTCGGCCTCGTAATGCCAGTACACGGTGACCTCGTTGCCGGTGGTGCGCACCAGTTCCAGCTTCTTGAACAGGTCGAGGATGCACTTGCTGCTGCTGGTGTTGAAGTACTCCAGCTGCACGTGCATGGCGGTGCTGGCCCGGGGATCGCGGCTGTAGGCATCGAGCCAGTCGATCATGGGCTTGAAGAACTCGATCGAGTTCTCCGGGATGGACCGGCCCTTGATCTCCAGGCGTCCGGTGGAATCATCGAACAGGACGGACGGGGTTTTGGGCGTGCCTTCGAGGTTGAGCGCTGACATGGTGTTCAGGATGGGACGTTGACGTTGAGGCTGAAAAAGGTGCGCCGCGCATCGTGCGGCACGAAGCCGTACTCCAGCTTGGTGCCGCTGCGGCGGGCGATGTCGATGAGGCCCAGTCCGCCGCCGCCCGACGCGGAGTAGCGGCCGTTGGCCAGTTGTTCCTTGTAGAGCGCCCTCAGGCCTTCCGCGGTGAGCGCGTTCACCCGGTCGAGCTTCGCCCGCAGCCGGTCCACCTCGCCCGGGGCCATGAAGTTGCCCGTGAGCACCGAATAGCCCTGGGGCAGCCGCGTGATCATCACCACGCCCTGCCCGTCCTCCGGCGACCGCCCCGCGGCCTGCTGCGAACGGCCGTGGTGGTGCAGGTTCTGCAGGCATTCCATCACCACGTTGAACACCCGCTTGCGCACGCGCTGGTCGGGCTCGATCAGCCCCATCTTCCGCTCCACCATGTTCAACAAAGCCGTCACCAGCTCCGGACCGAGGTCGCCCATGAACGACAGCAGGATGTGCTGCCGCTCGGGTCCTCCGTACAGGCCGAGCATTTGATGGAGCAGGGGGGAGGTGGTACCGCCGCGCATGACCATTCAAAGGTCCGCGCCCTGCCATGCCATGCGTGGCCGGCCGCGGGCGGAGTTTTCCACGGACTTCTCAACCCGGCCCCAGCGGGCGATGGTGTACTTTCGCCGGCCCTTTCGCCACCCGCCCATGGCCTGGTACCGGACCTGGTTCGGAACTCCCTACTACAAGCTGCTCTACGGCCATCGCGACCACGATGACGCGGAGGCATGGGTGCGCATGATCCTGCGGCGCACGGGGACAGGCCCTGGGGCGAACGTGCTCGACCTGGCCTGCGGGCGCGGTCGGCATGCCCGCTGGTTCGCCGAGGCGGGCTGCACCGTCACCGGCATCGACATTTCACCGGAGAGCATCGCCGAGGCCGCCCGCCAGGTGCCGCAGGCCACCTTCCGGGTCCACGACATCCGGGAGCCTTTCGCCGAGGGCCGGTTCGACCTGGCCGTGTGCCTGTTCACCAGCCTCGGCTACTTCGAGCATGCCTCGGACGACCTGCGGGCCCTGCGTGCGGCCTATGGGGCCCTGCGGCCGGGAGGCTGGTTCGTGCTTGACTTCATGAACACCGAACGCGTGCTGCGTGATCTGGTGCCGAGCGAGGAGGTGTGCGTGGGCGATGTGCGCTTCGCGATCACCCGGCATCATGAAGCCGGCCAGGTGGTGAAGCGCATCAAGGCCACCGATGCCAGTGGCGAGCACCGGTTCGAGGAACGCGTGGCCGCCCTCGCCCCGGCCGAGCTGGAGGCCCTGGTGCGGGAGGCGGGCCTTGTGGTACGCGACCGCACGGACGGACCCGACCCGGTACCCTTCGACCCCGCACGTTCCACGCGGCTCGTGATCTGGGCCCAACGTCCCGAGCCATGAGCCTGAACGCCACGATCACCTTCTTCCTGCTGCTGCCGCTGGCCGCGGGCGCGCTCGTGCAGTTCGGCCGGCCCAACGTGGCGGCCCTGCGCCTGCTGCTGGCCTTCAGCGGCGCATTCCTGCTCAGCGTGGCCCTCACCCACATGATGCCCGAGCTCTACGAGGCCGCCGGGGAGGGGATCGGACCCTGGCTCCTGGGCGGATTCATGCTGCAGGTGGTGCTGGAGTTCTTCAGCCACGGCATCGAGCACGGGCATATGCACACCTCGCCGGGCCGCGCACTGCCGCTGCTCACCCTGTTCAGCCTGTGCATGCACTCCTTCACCGAGGGCATGCCCTTCGCCGACGCGCGCGTCCACGGTGACACGGCCTTCCTGTTGGGCGTGCTGCTGCACAAGCTGCCCATGGCCATCGCGCTCGCCACCGTGCTGCAGCGCTCGCAGGTGCCGGCGGTGCGCAGCTGGACCATGATGACGGTGTTCGCGCTGGCCGCACCGGCCGGCATCCTCGTGGGCGTGGCCGGCGGCAACGGGCTCGGCGAGGTCTTCCTGCACCGCGCCCTGGCGCTGGCCATCGGCATGCTGCTGCACATCGGCACCACCATCATCTTCGAGACCACACCCGAGCACCGCTTCAACCTGCAGCGCTTCGCCGCCGTGCTCACGGGCGCCTTCCTGGCGCTCTGGATGGTGCACTGAAGTTTTTTTCCGCCCCGCATACTTGCCCGATCGTTCCGGCGTTCTTTACTTTGAAACGCAAAGTACTTTGAGCATGACCCGGAACGAGCACCACCAGGACCTGGCCCACATCCGCGGGCTGATGGAGCGGAGCACACGGTTCCTTTCCCTGAGCGGCCTCAGCGGCGTGTTCGCCGGCGTGGTGGCCCTGGCGGGCGCGCTGGTGGCCCGCGAGCGCTACGAGGCCCTGCTGCTCGCCAACGGCGGTACCGGTCTGCGCTCGGAGGGGGCGGGGCTCGATCACTACCTGTACGGCACCTCGATGAGCGCCGTGTGGGACCTGGTGCTGCTGGCCGCGCTGGTGCTGGTGCTGGCGCTCTCGGGGGCGGCGTGGTTCACCTGGCGCCGCGCAAAGCGGGTGGG
>JBIJCH010000315.1:0-3373 GCA_044344815.1 Flavobacteriales bacterium
CTGGTGTACGAGGTGGTCGACAACTCGATCGACGAGGCCCTCGCGGGCCATTGCGATACCGTGGAGGTGAGCATCACCCCCACCAACGGCATCCGGGTGAAGGACAACGGCCGCGGCATCCCCGTGGACATGCACGCCAAGGAGGGCCGCAGCGCCCTGGAGGTGGTGATGACAGTGCTGCACGCCGGTGGCAAGTTCGACAAGGACAGCTACAAGGTGTCCGGCGGTCTGCACGGCGTGGGCGTGAGCTGCGTGAACGCGCTCAGCACCATGCTGCTCGCGGAAGTGCATCGCGGGGGTAAGATGTACCAGCAGGAGTACAGCGAGGGCAAGCCCAAGTACCCCGTGAAGGAGGTGGGCACCACCGATTACCGCGGCACCATCGTCACCTTCCAGCCCGACCTCAGCATCTTCCAGGTCGGCGATTACAACTTCGACACCCTGGCGGCCCGTCTGCGCGAGCTGGCCTACCTCAACAAGGGCATCAAGCTCTCCCTCACCGACGAGCGCCGTACCAACGAGGACGGCAGCTTCGTAAGCGAGACCTTTTACAGCGAGAAGGGCCTGGTCGAGTTCGTGAAGTACCTCGACGGCAACCGCCAGCCGTTGATCGAGGACGTGATCTACATGGAAGGGGAGAAGCAGGGCATCCCCGTGGAGATCGCCATGGTGTACAACGACTCGTTCAACGAGAACCTGCACTCCTACGTCAACAACATCAACACCCACGAGGGCGGCACGCACCTGGCCGGCTTCCGCAGCGGCCTCACCCGCACGCTGAAGAAATACGCCGACGCCAGCGGTGCCACCAGCAAGCTCAAGTTCGAGATCGCCGGCGACGACTTCCGCGAGGGCCTCACGGCCGTGATCAGCGTGAAGGTGGCCGAGCCCCAGTTCGAGGGCCAGACCAAGACCAAGCTGGGCAACAACGAGGTGAGCGGCGCGGTGAACATCGCCGTGAGCGAGATGCTCGAGAACTACCTCGAGGAGCATCCGCGCGATGCCAAAAGCATCGTGGACAAGGTGATCCTCGCCGCCCAGGCCCGCCATGCCGCCCGGAAGGCGCGCGAGATGGTGCAGCGCAAGGGCGCCTTCACCGGCGGCGGCCTTCCCGGCAAGCTCGCCGACTGCCAGAGCAAGGACGCCGGCCAGAGCGAGCTCTTCCTGGTGGAGGGCGACTCGGCCGGCGGCACCGCGAAACAGGGCCGAAACCGCGAGTTCCAGGCCATCCTGCCCCTGCGCGGCAAGATCCTGAACGTGGAGAAGGCGATGCAGCACAAGATCCTCGACAACGAGGAGATCCGGAACATCTACACCGCGCTGGGCGTGCACATCGGCACCGAGGAGGACTCCAAGGCGCTGAACATGGAGAAGCTCCGCTACCACAAGATCATCATCATGTGCGATGCCGACGTGGACGGCAGCCACATCCAGACGTTGATCATGACCTTCTTCTACCGCCATATGCAGCCCCT
This sequence comes from Flavobacteriales bacterium, assembly GCA_044344815.1. Lineage (GTDB taxonomy): Bacteria > Bacteroidota > Bacteroidia > Flavobacteriales_F > PHOS-HE28 > PHOS-HE28. The sequence continues at coordinate 1,476 of JBIJCH010000315.1, forward strand.
GATCGAGCGCGGCTGCCTGTACATCGCCACCCCGCCCTTGTACATGGTGAAGAAGGGCAAGGAGCAGGTGTACTGCTGGACCGAGGCCGAGCGCGATGCGATCGTGGAGCGCATGAAAGGGACCAACAAGGACGCCAGCGTGGGCATCCAGCGCTACAAGGGTCTCGGTGAAATGAACGCCGAGCAGCTCTGGGAGACCACCATGGACCCCAGCCGCCGCACCCTCCGCCAGGTGACCATCGAGAACGGCGCCGAGGCCGACCGCATCTTCAGCATGCTCATGGGCGACGATGTGCCGCCCCGCCGCGAGTTCATCGAGAAGAACGCGGTGTACGCGAAGCTGGACGTGTAAAGTCCCACGGGCACCCGAGCGACTTCGAGGGGCCCTGTGTCACGGATCATGGGGAAGCCCGGCGCGAGCCGGGCTTCCCCCTTTCCGCCCTTGAGGCCGACTACTTCAACACCGTCACGTGCCCGATCACCGCCTCCTTCTTGTAGGAGCGGCCGTCCTTGTAGTTCAGCTTCCACACGTACACCTCCTCCTTCACCATCTCACCGCGGTAGATGCCGTCCCATGGCTGGTGAGGTGTGTGGCTCTCCCAAAGCAGTTCACCCCAGCGGTCGAACACGAGCAGCTCGTACTCGATGAGGATGCCGGGCTCGTTGAACACGGGCATCCACAGGTCGTTGATGCCATCGCCATCGGGGGTGAATGCGTTGGGCACATGTACAGCGAGCAGGTCGAGCACCACCACAGGGTGGCAAACGGTATCCACGCAACCATTGCCATTGATCGCCGTAAGGCACACCGTGTAGGTACCGCCCAGCACACCGGGGAAGGTGAAGGACGGGTCGTGCAGGTCGCTGCTGCCCAGGCCGGCGAAGTCCCAAGTGAACCAGTTCGCGTTCTCGCTCTCGTTGGTGAAGATGACCTCCGGGTCGGAGACGAGCACAGTGTCCGGCTGCGGTACGAACTCCGCGATCACGGGGTTCGGCGGGATGAGCGCGGCGGGTGCCATGGCGAGACAGCCGTTGGCGTCCATCATCATCACGGTGTAGACGCCCGAGCACAGGCCGGTGATCTGCGTTGCCTGCTGCCAGGTGACACCCGCATCGAAGCTGTACAGCGCCCCCTGCGGGTCGGTCACGACCAGACTGCCGTCGCAGGTGCCGGGGCATGTTTCCGGCAAGGCCGTGATGTTATCGATCACCAGGGGCGGCGGTTCGTCGATCACGAGCATGGCCTGGGCCGAGCAACCGTTCGTGTCCAACACGGTCACCGTGTAGGTTCCGGCGCACAGGCCCGCCGCTGTGCAGCCCGTGGTGCTCAGTGTGAAGGTCACTGCCGGTGACCATTGGAAGGCGAAAGGCCCGTTGCCACCCGTCACCGACACCTCGGCGGAACCATCGCAGGAACCAGCGCAGATGGCATCGCTGGTCACGCTGGAAGGCATCAGCGGCGTGGTGAAGGTGATCGTCATGCTGTCCGATGCCGTGCAGCCATCGGGCGTGGTGATGGACCAGGTGAAGGTGTACATGCCACCGACGGCCGCGCTAACGACCGTGGAGGCGGAGGAGGGGGCCGCGATCAAGGTGCCGCTCGACGAGGACCACTGCCCGGTGGACCAGTTGCCCGTCGCCGTCAAGGTGGCGTCCAGGTCGCACACCACCTGGTCGGGCCCTGCATCAGGCTGCGCGATCACGTAGATGCTCACCGTGGCACTGGCGCTCACGTTGGGGCACGTGCCAAGGCTGTACACGGTGTAGGTGTAGCTCCCCTGGGCGCTGGTGAGCGGATCGAACACGCCGTTGCTGGGTTGTCCGTTGGGATCCGTCCAGCTTCCGCCGGCATCCGGTGTTCCGCCGAGCAGCGTGAAGAGGGTGACCGGCTGCGCTTC
>JBIJCH010000280.1:0-3790 GCA_044344815.1 Flavobacteriales bacterium
TGGTCCTCCACCTCGCCCCAGTTGCCGGTCATGCAGGGGGTGATGCCGGAGGAGGTGGTCTCATTGTAGATCACGCGCATGCCCGTGTTCCCAGGCACGGCCGTGAGCGGAACGTTCACCGTGCCACTGTTCGTCGTGGGGTTCGGTGTGGTGCCGGGGATGTCGACGGTGTACACTAGCTCGGCCGGGTCATTGAAGACTCCGTTCTGGTTCCAGTCGATCCACACCTTGGCCGCACGCGTATAGTTGCCGCCACAGGTGCCCAGCGTCAAGGTGATCGCGGAGGAGGAGCCCTGCATCACGCTGCCGATCGGCGCGCTGGTGAGGTAGTTGGAGTACCGCTGGTTGATGGATCCGGGGCCGGGCGCCGTGGTGGCGCAGGTGGAGGTCACCGTGCCGCCCGCGAACGATACGCCCAAGATCTCCTCATCACCCGTGTTGGAGGGCGCCGAGGGGCAATAGCAGCTCAGGAAGCTGTTCATGTTCACAGTCACCGGGTTCGAGGTGGTCGAGCCACCGCCGGAACAAGTGACGGTGCAGCGGTAGCTGGTGGTCACCGATTGGCTCCTGGTCTGGCTGGAGGCGTTCGTGCCGAAGTTGGTCCAGCCACCGCCGTCGTCGAACTGCCACTGGTAGCTGACGCCGCTGCCGGACGTGGAGTTCTGCAAGCTCAGGTTGAAGTTGCTGCCCGAACACACGGATGCCGCCGAGGACAGCGTGTTGCCAGGTGCTGGCGTGCCTGAGCAAGGAGTGTTGGAGATCTCCGTCAACGAGATGTTGTCGAAGTTCATGAAGTAGTCCCCCGTGCCGCCGTAGCTGCACACGTACCGGATGTACAGCGGGCCTGCGGTCGGCGTGAAGGTGTAGGTCCTGAGGGCACAGGAGCCGGAGACGATGTGGTTTCCCGAGTTGATCTGGTCGATCGTGGTCCAAGGGCCGGCGGTGCTGTTGGCCCACTGCACATTGACCGTGCCCCAGTTACCGCCTTGTCCGGAGGTGTTCGCGCTCCAAACGGCGATCTTGTAATTGAAGTTCAGGGTGACCACTCCGCCGATCGACGTTCCCAGCAGGGGGGAGAGGAAGGTGCCCGCAGTACCGGTCGTGTAGATGTTGCGGCGCACCGAATGAAGGCCGTCGCAGGCCGTGGTTCCCGTGAACCTGGTCCAACCTCCCGTCCATCCATCCAAGCTGGTGGCGAAGGTGGTGCTGTACGTGACCTGGGCGTCCACACCGGCCATGGTGCCCGCCATAAGGCCCAAGGCCATCAGCGTGCGCTTCCACCATGGGTTTACTCGCGTTCGCCGTGCGGTCCGCATGTACTTAGTGTCCATGTGTTGAGGGTTTGGGTTATTGTGGGTCTGTGCTTGTCACCAGATCCGGCTGGCACCGTGCGTAAGGCCGACCGCCTCGCGGCGGTCCTCCTGTCATGTGGCTTTCTCTTGCACCATTCCCCGGTTCCGGCACATGCAGGGGAACTTCGTTGCGGGCGAGGAGGGAGGCTTTTTTTTGAACGGATCCGTGTTGGTTCGTGCAGCAAGGTAGGGGACCGTCCGATCCGACGCAATAGGCTGTTCATACTTTCCTAATACCGCCTTCATCGCCCGTGCGCCCCTGTTCATCCCTTTTCCGGTACTGCGCAACCCGCCTGTGCGGGCAGCCGTACCAACCGCCATGCGCTGCACACGCCCCTGCCTGGCCCTGCCCCTGTTGTTCCTGTTGCCTTTCGGTGCCATCGCCCAGGACGATGCCCTGATCCTGGCCCACGACGAGCTGGTGAGCCTGCCTGACCTCTCCACCGGGAGCGAGGCGCCCATCGAGGTGTACGAGGCCCTGAACGCCGTCGTCGGCGGGGATTCCGCGCGCCTGTGCAACGGTTACGCCTGCAGCGGCTGGGTGGAGGACCGCTACCCCGATGGAAGCATCCTGCACCGGGGCTATTACACGGACGGCCACCTGGTGACCTACCGCAACTTCCACCCGGGGGGCGCGCTGGAACGCGAGTTCAAGGCGGTGGACAACACCAGGAGCGTGCTGCGCACCTACCACCCCAACGGCCAGCTGCGCAGCGAGACCCGCTACGTGAACGGTGTGGCGCTGGCCTACACCGAGCATTACGCCAGCGGGCAGGTGCGCTACGCCGAAGAGAAGCACCGCTCGGAACCGTACTACCTGCGGATGGACCTCTTCCAGCCCGATGGACGGCCGATCAGCACGCTGCGCCTGGTGGACAAGCGCACGGTGACCTTCGAGCAGGCCGAGCATTGGCCCGATGGCCAGCTGCGCTGCAAGGGCCAGGCCCGGTACGATCCGCGCACCATGGATACCCGCCGCATAGGCACATGGACCTACTACGATATGAAGGGGATGGCCCGGTTCGAGGAAGCGTACGTGGACGGCAAGGTGCACGAACTGAAGCCGTTGCTCACCCAGGCTCGCTGAGCGCTGACGGCATGGAAAGCGGAAGGGCGGCCCAGGGCCGCCCTTCCGCTCGTTGTCCTGTCCGGTGACCCGGCTCCGTCCTTACTTCTTCACCTCTTCGAAGTCCACGTCGGTGACCTCCTGGTCGCTGGTGGCGGAACCGCCCGCTTGGGCGCCGCCGTTGGCCTGGGCCTGCTGCGCAGCGTTGTACATCTCCTGGCTGGCGGCCTGGAAGGCGGTGTTCAGTTCGCCCATCAGCTTTTCGCAGGCGTCCACGTCCTGGGCCTTGTGGGCGTCCTTCAGGCGCGTGAGGGCGTCCTCGATGGGCTGCTTCTTCTCGGCGGGGATCTTGTCGCCGTAGTCCTTCAGGCTCTTCTCGGTCTGGAAGATGAGGCTGTCGGCGGCGTTGAGCTTGTCCACCTTCTCGCGGGCGGCCTTGTCGGCGTCGGCGTTGGCCTCGGCCTCCTTCTTCATCTTCTCGATCTCGTCCTTGCTGAGGCCGCTGCTGGCCTCGATGCGGATGCTCTGCTCCTTGCCGGTGGCCTTGTCCTTGGCGCCCACGTGCAGGATGCCGTTGGCGTCGATGTCGAAGGTCACCTCGATCTGGGGCACGCCACGGGGCGCGGGCGGGATGCCGTCCAGGTGGAAGCGGCCGATGGTGCGGTTGCCGCTGGCCATGGGGCGTTCGCCCTGCAGCACGTGGATCTCCACGCTGGGCTGGTTGTCGCTGGCCGTGCTGAAGGTCTCGCTCTTCTTGGTGGGGATGGTGGTGTTGGACTCGATGAGGCGCGTCATCACACCGCCCATGGTCTCGATGCCAAGGCTCAGCGGGGTCACGTCGAGCAGGAGCACGTCCTTCACATCGCCGGTGAGCACACCGCCCTGGATGGCGGCGCCCACGGCCACCACCTCATCGGGGTTCACGCCCTTGCTGGGCTCCTTGCCACCGAAGAACTTCTTCACCGCGTCCTGGATGGCCGGGATGCGGGTGCTGCCGCCCACCAGGATCACCTCGTCGATCTCGCTGGTCTTGAGGCCGGCGTTCTTCAACGCGCTCTCGCAGGGTGCGATGGTGCGCTTGATGAGGCTGTCGGCAAGCTGCTCGAACTTGGCGCGGCTCATGGTGCGCACCAGGTGCTGCGGGATGCCGTCCACCGGCATGATGTAGGGCAGGTTGATCTCGGTGCTCGTGGTGGAGCTCAGCTCGATCTTGGCCTTTTCGGCGGCGTCCTTCAGGCGCTGCAGGGCCATGGGGTCCTTGCGCAGGTCGATGTTGAACTGGCCCTTGAACTCCTCGGCCAGCCAATCGATGATCACCTGGTCGAAATCGTCGCCGCCCAGGTGGGTATCACCGTCGGTGCTCTTCACCTCG
>JBIJCH010000282.1:0-3785 GCA_044344815.1 Flavobacteriales bacterium
CCCCAACTGGGCATTGGCCCCGGCGTGGAAATGGGTCGTCTGGCCGTAGACCGGGATGCTGGTGAGCAGGTTGTAAGGTCCACCAACGGACGAGGAATGGTAGATCTCGTAGGCCTGGAAGATGCTCGTAGGGTCGGGCGGCGGCACCCAGGTAAGCAGCACATCGCCGGCCACGTTCACCGAGACGCAACGCAGGGAGGGCGGATCGAGCACCTGCGCACGGGCTTGGGCCGCGACCGCCAGCAGGCACACCAGCAACAGGGAACGCACGCACATGGAACGCACACGGCACACGGAAAGTGCCCAAGGAGAAGACGTCCGACCGCGTTGCATTGTTGCCATGTCGCTTCAGCCCAATGCTGGCATCGAGGCCAGCCGGGCACGGGCCTCCTCATACTCACGGACCATGCGCAACAGCACATCGCCAGCGGGCGGCACATCGCGCAGGAGGCCGCTCACCTGCCCGATCTCCAGTTCCCCTTCCTCGAGGTCGCCCTCGAACATGCCGCGTTTCGCCCGGGCACGGCCCAGCACCTGCTTCAGTTCCTCCACCCCCGCACCCCGCGCATAGGCCGCCTGCACATCGCCGAAGAACTTGTTGCGGATCAGCCGTACAGGGGCCAGCTCCTTCAGGGTGAGCACGGTATCCCCTTCCTGGGCCGTGACCACGCGCTGCTTGAACGCGGGGTGGGCACTGCTCTCCTGGGTGCATACGAAGCGGCTGCCCACCTGCACCCCGTCGGCCCCCAGGGCCATGGCGGCGAGCATGGCGCGGCCATCACCGATGCCCCCGGCCGCGATCAGCGGCACGTCCACCGCGTCGCGCACCATGGGGATCAGCACCAGTGTGGTGGTCTCCTCACGGCCGTTGTGCCCGCCGGCCTCGAAGCCTTCGGCCACCACGGCGTCGCAGCCGGCCTCCACGGCCTTGCGGGCGAACTTCACCGAGCTCACCACATGCACCACAGTGACCCCCCTGTCCTTCAGCCACTTGGCCCAGGTCGCCGGGTTGCCCGCCGAAGTGAACACCACCTTCACGCCCTCCTCGGCGATGATGGCCATGTGCTCCTCGATGTTGGGATAGAGCATGGGCACGTTCACGCCGAACGGCTTGTCGGTGGCGGCCTTGCACTTGCGGATGTGCTCGCGGAGCACATCGGGGTACATGGACCCCGAGCCGATGAGTCCCAGACCACCGGCGTTGCTCACGGCCGACGCCATCCGCCAGCCGCTGCACCAGATCATGCCGGCCTGCACAACAGGGTACCGGATGCCGAAGAGGCGCTGGAGGCGTTCGCTCATGGTATCCGTTGAAGCTTCGGCAAGGGTGGATGGGCCGCAAAGATAACCCCCTTGCGCCGGCGGGATCGAGAAGGGATCGTGGATATCCCGCGGACCTTGCCCGGTGCGGCCAACGGAACATTCGTATGTTTGTGCGTCATTCCAACCCCGCGACGAAAGGCATGCGCTCGCAGTTCTTGAAAGGTACCCTGGCCATGGCCGCATTGGCCCTGCTCGTGCCATCCATCCAGGCCCAATATGCCTGGGACTTGGGTGTCCACCTCGGTGGCGCCAACTACCTGGGCGAGATGGGCGGCAAGGAGCAGACGCGCCGCGACTTCATCTGGGACCTGAAGCTGGGGCAGACACGCTGGGCCGTGGGCGGCTTCGCCCGCCGCAAGATCAACCGCTTGCTCTCGGTGAACAGCGGCCTGATGTACATGCGCATCCAGGGTGCCGACATCAACAGCACCAACCCGCAGCGCGTGGGCCGCAACCTGAACTTCCGGAACGACATGTTCGAGCTGTACCTGCGGCCGGAGTTCACGATCTTCCAGGACAACGACATCGGTGGCCAGGGCCGCTACCGCACCGACTTCCGCCTGTTCGCCTATGCCGGTGCAGCGCTGCTCTACCATGACCCGAAGGCACAGATCAATGGCGTGGGCGACTGGTACACCCTGGAGCCCGAGCGCACCGAGCTGGTGAACTACTCGAACCTGGAGTTCGCCATCCCAGCGGGTATCGGCTTCCATTTCACCATGAAGCGCCGCCACCGCTTCGGCTTCGATCTGGGCTGGCGCACCACGTTCACGGATTATCTCGATGATGTGAGCACCACCTACAAAGACCCCGCGCTCATGCCAGGTGGGGATGGTGGCCTTGCGGATCAGCTTGCCGACCAGTATCCCTACCTCGTGGACGCCGATCCGGGCAACACGGGCCTGCAGGTGGAGACGGCCAGCGGCGACATTGTGACGGTGCCGAGCGAGTACCAGTACGGCTACTGGGAGTCGAACGGTGGCAGCCCGACATCGGAGAACAAGCGCGGCGACCCCACGCACAACGACAGCTACCTCACCATGACGCTGACGTACAGCTATGTGCTGCGCGGTAAGTCGAACTTCTACCGCCAGCGCTACAGCTGGGTGCGTGGCAAGAAGCGCAACGGCCGCAAGAGCCGCGCGAAGTTCTAACGACCTCGACCGAAAGGGGGAAGGGGGCCATGCGCCCCCTTCTTCTTTTCGCGCCTACCGTTCGATGCCGTTGCGCTGCATCCAATCGGAGAGCACCACCAGATGCCATGTGCGCCCCCAGGTCACGGCCTTGTCGCCGGCGAGGAAACGCTTCCATAGTGTGCGCACCTCCCCGGCGTTCCACACGGAGGCCATGGCCGGATCGAACAGCTTGCTCTCGCAATAACTGCGGAGCTGGTTGCGCATCCAATCGGCCCAGGGCAGGGTGAAGCCCATCTTGGGGCGGTCCACGACCTCCCTCGGCAGCAGTTCGCCGAGGCTCTCCACCAGCAGGCGCTTCGGCGTGCTGGGGAACTTCTCCGCATCGGGCACGCCCAGCACGAACTCCACCAGGTCGTGGTCCAGGAAGGGCACCCGCACCTCCAGGGCGTGGGCCATGCTCATCTGGTCGGCATCGCGGAGCAGCACGCTGTGCAGGTAGGTACTGAGCTCCAGCAGGCTCACCTGGCTCAGGAGCGGCAGGGTCCTTCCCCCCTCCTCGTCCAGCAGCACACGGGCCATCATGCCCACGCGGTTCGCCGGACGTGCGTTCGCGCCCAACAGCCGCGCGAGCTCGGCATCGGTGTGGATCAGCCGCGACACCGGGTAGGTGTCGGCCAGGTCCCAAGAGGGCGCCCGGAGCAGTTCTGCGGCCTTCTCCATGGCCAGCCCCTTGCGCAGCCGCATGAGCACGGATCCGCCCAGGGCGCGCAACGGACGTGGGACGGCCGCCACCCAATGCCCCCGCTGCAGCGCCAGGGATCGCTTGAACACATCGTAGCCCGCGAACACCTCGTCGCCGCCCAGGCCACTGAGGGCCATGGTGATCCCGGCCTCCTTGGTGACCTTGCTCACCACGTAGGTGTTGGGGCCGTCCATGCTCGGGTGGTCCATGGCCTCGAGCGCGTGGGGCAGCAGCCGCAGCATGTCGTCGGGCCCCAGGCGGATGGCGGTGTGCCGTGTCCCGAAGCGTTTGGCCACCAGCCTCGCGTAGCGCTCCTCGCTGAAGCGCTCCTCATCGAACACCACGCTGAAGGTGTGCACCGGTGCGGCGGAGCATTGCGCCATGAGGCCCACCACCGCGCTGCTGTCGATGCCGCCGCTGAGGAAGGCCCCGAAGGGCACATCGCTCACCAGCCGTTTCTCCACGGCGCGGCCAAGGCGCTCCCTCACCTCGGCGCGCACGCGGTCGGCCGGCAGGTCGGCGGCCTCGAGGCGCGCGTTGCGTACCGGGTGCCACCACACGGAGCGGATGGGCCGCGCGGGCTC
>JBIJCH010000283.1:0-3783 GCA_044344815.1 Flavobacteriales bacterium
TACGCCTGCACCATCAACGATGTGATCACCGCCAACTGCGTGTGCGCCGGCACCTTCCAGGACACCGACGGCGACGGCATCTGCAACGCCAACGACGACTGCCCGAACCTGGCCGGTGAGCAGGGTGATGCCTGCAACGACAACGATGCGTGCACCACCAACGACGTGATCACCGCCAACTGCGTGTGCGCCGGCACCTTCGCCGACGCCGACAGCGACGGCATCTGCGATGCCAACGATGATTGCCCGAACCTGGCCGGCGAGCAGGGTGATGCCTGCGATGATGGCAACCCGAACACCAGCGGCGATGTGATCACCGCGAACTGCGTGTGCGCCGGTACGGCCGCCAACGACTGCCTCGGCGTGCCGGGCGGTCCTGCCCAGCCTGGCACATCGTGCGACGACAACGACCCCGCGACCGGCAACGACACCTGGAGCGCCAACTGCGTGTGCATCGGTCAGCTGATCGACTGCCTGGGCGTACCGGGCGGCAGCGCCCTGCCGGGCACGTCGTGCGACGACAACGACCCCGCGACCGGCAACGACACCTGGAGCGCCAACTGCGTGTGCATCGGCCAGCTGATCGACTGCCTGGGCGTACCGGGCGGCAGCGCCCTCCCGGGCACGGCCTGTGACGACGGCAACGCGAACACGAGCAACGATGTGTACGGCGCCAACTGCGTGTGCAGCGGCACCCCGATCGGCGGCGGTTGCCAGCTGAACAAGGTGACGCTGACGCTCACCACCGACAACAACGGTGCACAGACCAGCTGGGAGATCGTTCCCAGCGGTGGCGGCGCGGCGGTGTGCGGTGGCAGCAACTACGCCAGCAACAGCACCATCACCGCGAGCTGCTGCCTGCCGAACGGCTGCTACCAGCTGCGTGTGCTGGACAGCTTCGGCGACGGCATGAACGGCGGTGGCTGGGTGCTGCGAAATGCGGCGAACCAGCGCATCCTGGACAACGCCGGTGACGCGTTCTGGACCGGTGCTTCGGTGCAGGCCCCGAACGACTTCTGCCTGCCCATCGGCACGGACGGTCTCACCGCCGCCAGCTGCGACCAGGAAACGGCGACCAGCAGCCTGACGCTGCAGGCCACCGAGAACCCGTTCGTGACCGGCCAGTACAACGTGACCAACAACAACAGCGGTTACCAGTTCTGGATCTACAACCCCGACGGCAGCTACAGCCGGCGCGTGTTCCAGAGCCACCTGGCCCCGGGTTCGAGCTTCCCCACCGGTACGCCTGCCGCCTTGCGCGCCACCTACCTGCGCCTGAACACGCTCACCTCCAGCCCGGTGCCCAGCTTCGTGCTGCTGAACGTGAAGGTGCGTGCCCGCGTGGCCGGCGCCTATCTGGAATGGGGTGCGGCCTGCCGCCTGAAGCTGGACCCCACGGCCAGCTGCCAGACCACGCAGCTCACCACAACCCCGAACCCGGAGGTATCCTGCGGTGCGACGGTCCCGTACCCCGGCGGTGTGATCCACGCGAACCCGGTGGCCGGTGCGAACCGCTACCAGTTCCGCTTCACGCGCCCGGGCTACACCCGCAACATCTCCACCATCGGTACCGCGCTCACCCTGTCGCCCTGGAACACCAACCCGCTGCAACCGGGCCTGTGCTACGATGTGACCGTGCGCGCGAGCTTCGACAACGGCACCACGTGGTGCGCCTTCAGCACCAGCTGCCAGGTGTGCACCAGCCTGCCGCCCCCCGTGGCCGGTACGCGTGAGATCGCCGCGGATGCCACCGCCACCTTCACCCTGTGGCCGAACCCGAACGATGGCGAGCGCCTGACCCTCTCCATCGACGACCTCGGCGCGGAGCATGAGACCGTGACCATGGACGTGACCGATCTGTTCGGCAAGCAGGTGATCAAGCGCACGCTCCCGGTGAACGGACGCACGCTCAACACCGTGATCGCGATCGATGAGCTCGCGAGCGGGGTGTACCTCGTGACCGTGACCGCCAGCGAACGCACCTACGTGCAACGCCTGGTGATCCAGTAAGCACCGGCTAGACCAAAGCCGAAGGGCCGCCTCCCACGAGGCGGCCCTTCGTGCGTTCCGCCGGACCCTGGCCGAAGAGCCGCTACCGGTCCCGATCGCACAGTTTGAATGCACGCGGATCACAACAAGAACGCACCCGCACCGTAACGTGCTGCTTCCGGGGTATCACCAGCGCCCTGTCACGCACACGGTCGCGTCCATGCCGAGGGCCATGCCGCCATGCTCAAGCTTCCAGCACCAACAGCGGTATCCGCGTGTGAAGTGCCAGCTGCGCCGCCGTGCTCGTGTGAAAGAGACCCTGCAGCAGGCCGAGATGGCGATGCTGCACGACCACGAGATCCGCCTGGATGCGCTCTGCGAGGTTGCTGATCGTGCCCGCCACATCCGTGCCCGAGGCTTCGACGTGGGTGACCTCCGATCCCGGGAACAGCTCCTCGGCCGACCTGCTCACGCCAGGTCCGGCCTCGCCGGAGTCCGGCCCCAGCACATGCGCCATGGCGATGCGCGCATGCTCGCGTTGCGCAAGCCGCGTGACCAACGCCATGCCCCCGGCATCCTTCGGCCGTTTATCATCCGCGATCAGCAACGCTCGGAGGCCCGCATACCGAGCATCCCTGGGCACGACCAGCACGGGCACCCGGCTGCCCCGGACCACGGCGCTCGCATTGCTGCCGATCAAGGCCAGGCCCGTTGCGCCAAGGGTTCCCATGGCGATGGCATCGACAGCGCGGGATCGGCACAGCTCTCCCAGCGCCGACACCAACGGTCCGGCCACCACGGCGCTCACCAGCACGGCATCCCTTCCCCGCTCCGTTGCGCGAAGCCGTTCCACGAAGGCGGCCATGCCCTCCACGCCTGCCGCATACTGCACGCTGGTCATGTCCACCAGTGCATCGTAGCCCGGCAGCACATCCACGTAGGTGTGCACGAGCAGGAACGTGTTGCCGCCGACCCCGAATAGATCGAAGGCGAAGCCGCAGGCGTTCAGGGCGTGCGTACTGAAGTCGGTGGGCAGGAGGATGGTGCTCATGGTGGCGACGTTGTTCTGAAAGCTAAGCCCATCAGCAGATCCGGACCCATGAGCAGGATCAGCTTGCGGGCGCGACGAAAGCCGGGTCCGGGAGCGCGTTCGGCCTGAAAGCGGGATCCCGTTCCATGCGGATGAACATGAAACCCGCCACCGACCTTCGGCGGATCAACCCGACTGCTCCATCCGCTCGACCCAGCCATTGGGCCCATAGGCGAACTTGCGCGCCAGCTCCATGATCCTGCGCAGCTCCTCCACGGACCTTGGCTTCTCGCGGCCGCGGTGGAGCATGGCGTGGCAGTTCGGGCACACGGGCACCAGGTCGTTCACCGGATCGAGCACATAGCCCGTGTCGGCCGGACCCACCTGGCGGAGGTGGTGCACCTGCATGAAGCCATCGCCGATGGCGCCGTAGCGGCGGCGGAAGTCGACCGCGCAAACGCGGCAGATCGCCCCGTGGTGCGCGAGACATACGGCGATCGCCTCCGGATTGCGCTCATACACGTTCATGGGCACCATCACGGTGTGGCGGTCGTGCGCGACCATCTGCGAACGCTCCTCCGCCTGCGGCTCCACGCGGATGTCGGAGCGGATGGGATCGCAGCTCCGGCAGCGCTTCACCAACGTGAGCCGCCCTGTACGCTCGGTGTGCACATAGTGGAGCAGCGCCTCCACATTGGTGGCACACACCTTCATCACCGGTCCCTCGGTAAGGGCACCCGTATCGGAATTGCGCACACCAAGGA
>JBIJCH010000018.1:0-13785 GCA_044344815.1 Flavobacteriales bacterium
TCGGTCTGGTCCACCCGGTCGTACACCACGGTGTAGCGGTCGCCGAAGGCCGGGTCGCCGGGCGGCAGGCTCACATACAGGGGCCTGTTCTTCATGCGGCTGCGGCTGATCCTCACATCGAAGCCCATCCGGCTGCTGAAACTGCCACGCAGACCGCCGTACACATCGTAGTTGAGGCTGCTGTTGGCCAGGGAGGGGGCGTCCTCCAGCCAGGGGTTCTCGCGGGTGAGGCTGCGGAAGCTGTTGCGGATCCGGCGGCCGTCCACGCCCACGTACGGCATCAGGATGTCGTCGAAGAGGCGGTAGCTGGCATCGGCCTGCGGGAAGAAGTGGAAGGTGGTCTTGCTGAGGGCATCCACGTAGATGCCCGCGCCCACGCGCACGGCGTACTTGTCGCTGGCGGTGCGAACATGGGGCGTGAGGCCGAAGAGGGTGCCGTTCTGCCGCAGGTCGTCGAGGCCTTCGCCCGGCTTGCCCCGGTAGGCGTTGTTGTCGAGCACCACGCCCAACCCATAGGTCTCGGTGCCCTCCTCCTTGCTAAGGTCGGCGGTGAGCTTGATGTTGGTCTCGGTGCTGCGCACATCGTTGCTGTAGGCGTGCACCTCGAGCGCCACGTCGTGCGCGATCCTGGTGCTGTCCTTGTACAGGCTCTTCACGCGGGCCTGGAACCCGATGTCGTTGTAGAAGCGCTCAAGCTCATCTTCCGTGGGTTGTACGATGGTGTCGGCATCAAGGGCAAGGGGCAGGTAGCCGTAGTGGTTGAAGCGCCGGCGGTCGTAGGTGAGCCGCCCGCCCACCTCGTGGTGGGGCAGGAACTGCTTGTAGAACCCATCGATGTTGTTGTAGCCGTAGTCGCTCTCGCCCACATTGTCCAGCCCGCCGTTGCTGCTCATGTGCTTCACGTGCAGGCCGTAGGCGTTGTCGCGCGAGCGGGTCTGGTCGTAATAGGCCTCCACCAGCGGCGTGGTGTACAGGCCGAAGCCGGCCTTCACGAAGCCGTGGTAGAGCCGCTCCTGCGTGGTGGCGATGTTGAGGCGCGCGGCGCTGATGGTGTCCACCTTGGCGGGCACGCTGCCCTTCACCGGCAGCAGGTCGTAGGTCACCGGGCGCTCGGGCAGCACCGTGTCGAACGGCGTGGGGCGCAGGTCGATCTTCTGGGCGTTGGCGATGGTGGGGGCGTACTCCCCGTTGATGATGTACTGGCCGCCGGGCGTGCCGTCCGCATTGGTCTGCGCGAGGGAGGCCGCGGCGACGGCAAGGGCGGCGAGGAGGGCGAGGGGGCGTGCGGTGCTCATTGGTCCTTGCCGTCGTTGGTGTTGCCGCCGTCCAGGGGCACCTCGATGGGCTCCTGGGGCGTGGGCGTGGTCTGCTGGATCTCGCTGGCGTTGATGGCATCGAGGCGTCGCCGGGCCTCGGCCACCAGGTCGGGCTCGTCGCTGTGGTCGATCACGCCCTGCAGGGCGGCCTTGGCCTGGAAGCGGTCGTCGAGCTGCAGGTACACATCGCCGAGCAGGATGAAGCCCTTGCTGATCCAGTGCTTGTAGCCGCCGAAGTCCTTGGCGAGGGCGAAGACCTCCTTCTCGGCATCGCGGTACTTCTTCTGCAGGTGTCGCACGTAGGCCATGTTGTACTTGGCCTCGGCGCCCAAGGCGCCCTTGTTCATCGCCACCACGGCCTTGAACTTGGTGTACGCGGCATCGAGCTCGTTGCGGTACAGCATCCCTTGCGCGGTTGCGAGCCCGGCCTCGGCCTTCAGATCGGCGCGCTGGTTGCCGTCGGGCAGCGCCTTGTCGGCGGTGGCGGCCACCTTCTCCCCCATCTTCCCGGACTCCTCCACGCGGCCCAGCTCGCGGAGGCAGCGCATCTGGCCCACCTGTGCCACCAGGGTGTTCTGCGGGGTGCTTGCCACCTGCTCCAGCTGCGCGAACCGGTCCAGCGCACCCTCCCAGCGCCTGTCACGGTAGAGGATGTCGCTGGCCCCGAACAGCGCGGATTCCAGGAACTGGGTGGCGTTCGCTGCGATCACCACCTCGAAGCCGGGCAGGGCCTGGCTGTAATGCTGCGCGCGGTACTCACAGTCAGACTGGTAGAAGCGGGCATTGAGCTCGTAGCCGCCATTGGGGTACTTGGCCAGGTAGTCGTTGAACGCACCGACGGCCTTCTCACAGTTCCCGTCCATGTAGAGCTTCTCGGCGCTCTGGTAGTAGTCGTTGTCGAGGTCCTGCGTGGCCGGGTCCACGAAGCTCAGACCCTGGAGGTAGGCCTCGTACTCGGCCACCCGCCCCTGCTCCACGTAGATGCTCTTGAGCCCGGCAAGCGCATCGCGCGAGCCATCGGCAGTGGGGTACTTGGCAACGATGGCCTTGAACTCCTCGATGGCCTGCTCGGCCTGCCCCTGGCGCTTGTGGATGAGGGCCACCTGCAGCATGCTCTCGCGGATGTGCGGGCAGTTCGGGTGCCCGTCGAGCACCTGCGTGTAGTACTTGAGCGCCTCGGCGTCGTTCTCCTGGTTCAGGTGGGTCTGCCCCAGCTGGAACTTGGCATCGGCGGCGTATTGCGAGGCCGGACGTTCGGCGAGCAGCGCCTTCAGCACGGTGATCTTCTCGTTCCATTTCTGCTGGAGCCCCATGCAGAGGCCCTTCTGGTACTGGGCGTAGTCCTTGTCCACGCCACCGGCCTTGATGGCCTCATCGTAGAACTTGATCGCGGTGGCCCAGTCGCGGCCAACGAAGGCGCAATCACCGGTGCGGATGATGGCATCTGCGCGCTGGCGGGCATCCACACGGGGCGCACCCGCGAACCGACGGAAAGCCACGGCGGCCTCGTCGTACTGCTGCTTCTTGAAGTAGCAGTAGCCCATGCTGTAGCTGGCCTGCTCGTAAAGCTCGGTGGCGTATGCTCCGCTGGTGTTGCGCAGCGCATCGTACTTCGCCAGCGCCTTGTCGTACTCGCCCTGCGCATACCAGCTCTCGGCGGCCCAGTAGTTGGCCATGGCGTTGGCCTGCTTGTTCACGGGGTACTTCAGCGCCTTCTCGAAGAAGGGCACGGCCTCCGCGTATTTGCGTCCTTCGTAGAGCTCCACCCCGCGGTCGTAGGCGAGCTTCTGGTAGGCCTCCTGCAGCCGCAGGTCCTTGTTCTTGATGGCGTCGAGGCTGGCGAGCGCGTCCTCGTAGTTGCGCGTCTTCAGGAACACGTTCAGCAGGAACTCCTGGGCCTCGTCATGCCGAGGGCTGTTCGGGTAGGCCTTGAGGTAGTCGCGCAGGGCGATGATGGCCTCGTTGTACGGGTCGAAGCTCACCTCGTAGCTGAGCTTGGCGTAGTTGAACAGGGCGTCCTCGGTGAGCTTGGGATCCGCGCCGGACACGTTGCCCAGGTCGTACGCCCGCTTGAAGGCGTTGCGGGCGTACGTCTTCTCCTTCAGGTTGAGGTAGCAGTCGCCCATGTGGTAGGCGGCGGCCTGTGCCAGGCTGTCGTCGGCGCTGGCCACCAGGTTCAACTGGTCGATGGCGGCCTTGAACTCGCCGGTGCGGTAGTAGGTGTAGCCCAGGATGTAGCGTTCCCCGCGGTCCACGCCCGGGCGCTGGGCGCTCTTCTGCAGGTAGGGCAGCGCCTCCTTGTACTTGCCGCTGCGGTAGTAGGCCTCGCCCGCCAGCCGGTTGATCTGGCCCACCTGCTTGGCCCCGTTGGGGTCCTTCAGCAGCGGGTCCACGTAGTTGAGCAGCGCATCGTAGTCGCCCTGCAGGAACTTCACCTGGGCGATGTAGTAGGGCACGATCTTCCCGAAGTTGGGGTCATTGGCGAGCTTTTCGAAGCCCTGCAGGGCGGTGGCATGGTTGCCCTTCTCGTAATGGATGTGCGCGGCGTAGTAGGTGGCGGGCGCGGCGTACAGGCTCTGCCCGTCCTTCACCTTGTTGAGCTCGATGAGCGCCTTGTCGGCCTGCCCCTGCTGGAAGAGGGCGTAACCCTTCTTGAAGATGAACTCGTCGCGCTCATCGGCCTCCAGCTCCGCCTCCTGCACACGGCCGGCCCAGGTCATGGCATCGTCGTAGCGCTTGCGGTCGAAATAGAACCGGAACAGCTCGAAGCTGCAGCCGCGCACGTGGTTGTTCTCGGGGTGCGCATCGATGAAGGCGAGCAGGCGGTGGCTCGCATCGTTGTGGAACAGGCGCACGGCGCACAGGGCGGCCATGTACTCGGCCTCGGAGCGGGTGGGGTCGTTCGCATCGGGAATGCGGGCCGCCACCAGGTCGAACTCGTACTGGGCCGCGGCGTACTTGGCCTTGGCGAAGAGCTCCTGGGCGTGGACAAGGTCGGCGTTGGCGTGGTCGTAGTGGGCCGGGCGCTGGGCCTGCAGGAACAGCGCGCCGCACAGGGCCACCAACACCGCCAGGGGACGCCGGAGCATAGGGCGGATCAGGCTGTGCATCAGGGGTTCAAAGTTGCCGGGGTGCCCACCCGGCGGGGCCCTCGGGCGGGGTGTACTTATCCACGCGGACGTGTTCACGCGGAAGCACGTCCCATGCCATTCCCAACGCGCGCACCCCCCTCCGAATTTCTTCCTTTGGGGCGGCGAGATCCCACACCGATGTCCACCCCCATCATCCAGCTGCACGATGCGCGCATCTTCCAGCGCGAGAACCTGGTGCTCAACAACGTGGACCTGACCGTGCGTCCGGGCGAGTTCATCTACCTGATCGGCCGCACCGGCACGGGCAAGAGCAGCCTGATGCGAACGCTGTACGGCGACCTGCCGCTCACCCAGGGCGACGGCCACGTGTGCGGCTTCGACCTGCGCAAGCTGTCGCGCACGCAGGTGCCCTTCCTGCGCCGCAAGCTGGGCATCGTGTTCCAGGACTTCCAGCTCCTCACCGACCGCGCGGTGAACGAGAACCTCCTCTTCGTGATGAAGGCGACGGGCTGGAGCGATGCCAAGCGCATGGATCAGCGGATCCAGGCCGTGCTGGAGAAGGTGGGGCTGGGCAACAAGGGCTACAAGATGCCGCACGAGCTCAGCGGCGGTGAACAGCAGCGCGTGAGCATCGCCCGCGCCCTGGTGAACGACCCCGAACTGATCCTCGCCGACGAGCCCACCGGCAACCTCGACCCCGAGACCACCGGCGAGATCGTGGACCTGCTCCACTCCATCAGCCAGAGCACCGGCGAGGACGGGAAGCCGAACCGTGCCGTGATCATGGCCACGCACGACTACACCTACATGAAGAAGCTGAACGCCCGCACGGTGCGCTGCCACGACGGGAAGCTGCTCGAGGAAGGGGTGGTCACCGCATGACCGGATGGTGGAGAGGTGGAAAGGTGCAAGAGTGCCGAAGAAGAGCGGCTCTGGTGGATCCGCACCACTCCACCATCGCACCTTTCCACTTCTCCACCAACAACCTCGCGCTCTAGCGTAACAGCTTCACCATCGCCTGCGCGTTCCGGCGGTTGCTGAATCGCTCCTCGAGCACGGCGGTGCGCCGCTCCAGGGTGCTGCCGTTGGCCGGCTTGCCCATGCAGGCCTGGATGGCCATGCGGAACTGGGCGGGATCGTCCTTCACGTGGCAGAGCTCCTCCAGCCCGGTGCCGAGCACCATGGGCGTGTTGCACACCACGTGGCGGCCACTGAACAGGCAGAGCAGCAGCTTGAGCTTGATGCCCGTGGCCTGGAAGGTGGGCAGCACGTTCACCTGGGCGGTGCGCACCAGCCCGGTGATCTCGGCGGTGCTGATGCCCTCGCGCAGCTCCACGTTGGTGCTCTTGGCCACCGCGTCGCGCAGCTCGCCGCTGGCGTTGCTGCCGGCCACCACCAGTTTCACGTTGAGCTCATTGAACACCTCGCGCACCAGGAAGAGCGCCGCCTGATCGTTCTCGGGCACGCCAAGCGCACCATGGTAAAGCGCGAAGTCGCCGATGCCGCCGGGCACCTCCACCTTCTCGCTCGGGTGGAAGGCGGGGATGTGCGTGACGTTGCGGTAGTGAGAGGCGAAGTGGTCCTCGTCCTTGGGAGAGATCGCCAGGATGTGGCTCGCCTCGGCCAGCACCGGCTCGAACTTCTGCAGCTTGCGCGCCTCGTTGGCGAAGTAGGTGCGCTTGAAGGTGCTGCGCTCGGCCCGTGCCAGCGCGGCGTAGTAGGCGTGCTCCACGTTGTGGGTGCGTACGATGCGCACCCGCCCATGCAAGCGGGGATCGCCCAGGTGGTGGCAGGTGTGAAGCCCCTCGAACAGGATGGCTGCGGCGGCTCACCACCACGTAGGGCAGGCTGTTCAGGAGCTGGTGCTTGCCGGTGTGGCGCTCGTAGTAGTGCACCTCATGGCAGAGGGTCTCAAGCTCCGGGGCATGCGCCCGGCCGTACTCGAAACAGTGCAGGTGGATCTTCACACCCAGCGAGGCGAGCGCCTTCACCTTGTAGTACACGTCGATCACCCCCCCGTAGTCCGCAGGGAACGGGATATCGAAACTGACGATATGCAGGTGCTGATCAGCCAAGGCGTGCGAGGAAGGCCTTGAGGACCTCCTTCTCCCGCTCCCCATCCAGCGAGCGGGCCGCGAAAATAGCCCTTTGCCGCATGGCATCGTGCTGATGGGGATCAGCTGTAAGTCGCTGAACCGCAGCGGCGATGATGGCAGGCTCCGGGGCCGGGATCACCAGCCCGCAGCCATGCTCCCGCACGATGGCGGCCACCTCGGGCAGGTCAGTCGCTACCACCGGCACCCCGGCCTGCAGGTAGTCGAAGAGCTTGTTGGGCAGGCTGAAGCGGTAGTTCAGGTTGCTGTCCTTGTCGAGCGTGAGGCCCACCAGGGCATGGCGGGTGTGCGCCATCATCCGCTCGTAGGGCATCTTGCCCAGCAGGCGAACACGGTCCTGCAGGCCGTGCTCCGTGACCATCCGCTCCAGCACCGGCCAGGCATCGCCCCCGCCGATCACCAGCAGCAGGTGGCCCGGAAGGTCCTTCATGGCCAGCACGGCCTCCTCGGCCCCGCGGTCCACGTTGATGCCCGCGCCCTGCAGCACCAGCAGCTTCGCGGCCTCCGGCAGGCCCAGCTCGGCCCGCGTGGGCTGCGGACCCGCCTCGCGCCGCATGGGTATGTTGCGCACCACGGCAATGGCCTCGCCCTCCCGCTGCGGGTAACGTTCCGCGTAGGCGTTGGCGATGCTCCGGTTCACCGTGAGCACATGGGCCAGTTTCTTGAAGATCCACCGCTCGATGGCCAGCCAAACGGCCCGTACCCGGGGTCGTGCCACCAGCTCCGGGACCTCCGTGTAGAACTCGTGCGTGTCGTAGACCAGCTGCCTCCCACGCAGCCACGCGACGAGGAAGTTCGGCAGCAGGGTGTCGAGGTCGTTCGCCACGAACAACGAAGCACGAACAACGAACAACAGGAGGAACAGCCGCAGGTTGTACTCCGCATAGAACAGCGGCCCCTTGCTGAAGAGCAGCCGCATCCGCTTGGTCGTATAGGGCCGCTCCAGCGGTAGGCTTCCAGGCAGGATACGGCCCACCAGCAGCACCTCGTAGCCCAGCTCCTGCAGCACGGTGCACGTGCGGTGCACGCGGTTGTCCGTGGCCAGGTCGTTGGTCACCGAGACGATCGCGCGCTTGGCCTTGGAGGGCATCGGGCCAAAGTAACGCGGCCCCGACCGTAAACTTGCCCGCGATGGACATCCTGCGCGACGCCGACCTCAAGCCCTTCAACA
The DNA here is from genome assembly GCA_044344815.1 of Flavobacteriales bacterium. Classification (GTDB taxonomy): domain Bacteria; phylum Bacteroidota; class Bacteroidia; order Flavobacteriales_F; family PHOS-HE28; genus PHOS-HE28. The sequence goes on from JBIJCH010000018.1 coordinate 7,694, forward strand.
CCTTCGGGATCGCCGCCAAGGCCGAAGCCCTGGGGCGCTTCCGCGATGCGGACCAGCTGCGTACGCTGCTTGCCGCGCCCGAGCTGGCCGGAATGCCGCGCATGATCCTGGGCGGCGGCAGCAACGTGCTCTTCACGCGCGACTGGCCCGGTGCCGTGCTGCTCAACGAGGTGCCCGGCCTGGACGTGGTGCGCGAGGACGACGACACCGTCTGGCTGAAGGCCGGCGCGGGCGTGGTGTGGCACGACCTGGTGATGCACAGCGTGGCCAAGGGCTGGGGCGGCCTGGAGAACATGAGCCTGATCCCCGGCAAGGTGGGCGCGGCGCCCATGCAGAACATCGGGGCTTACGGTGTGGAGCTGAAGGACACTTTCGAAGCGCTCGAGGCGCTGAAGGTGGACGATGGCAGCGTGGTCACCTTCCGCAAGGACGATTGCCGCTTTGGCTACCGCGAGAGCTACTTCAAGCGCGAAGGCAGGGACCGCTTCGTGATCCTCAATGTCACCTTCCGCCTGAGCAAGCGGCCCGTGCTCAACACCAGCTACGGCAACATCGCCCAGGAGCTGGCGAAGCGCGGCATCACCGCCCCCGCCCTGCGCGACGTGAGCGACGCGGTCATCGCCATCCGCAGCAGCAAGCTCCCCGACCCGCGTGTGCTGGGCAACGCCGGCAGCTTCTTCAAGAACCCCGTGGTGCCTGCAGCGCTCGCCGACCGCATTCGCGCGCAGTACCCTGATGTGTCCGCCTACCCGGCCGGCGAAGGCCAGGTGAAGCTCGCCGCCGGCTGGCTCATCGAGAAGGCCGGCTGGAAGGGCTTCCGTGAGGATGGCTATGGCGTGCACAAGGACCAGGCGCTGGTGCTGGTGAACCACGGCGGCGCCACCGGGCAGAACATCTTCGACCTCAGCACGCGCATTCTGGAGAGCGTGCACGAGCGCTTCGGGGTGGAGCTGGAGCGCGAGGTGAACATCATCTGAGACCGTCCCGCATCCTGCGGGCCATCCACACGGACCCGCCCCGTTCGGCAGGGGTTGCGCATCTTCGCGGTCCAACCTTCTTGCGCATGGCATTGCCCCGTTCACTGGCGCCGCTGATGGCGGCCGGCCTCCTCTCCATCACCGTTTCCGCCCAGCAGAAGGAGCTCACCCTGAAGGACGCCGTGCTGAAGGCCGGCACCGACCTGGCGCCGCAACGGATGAGCGGTCTGCAGTGGATCCCGAAGACCGAGGCCTACTGCTACGTCAAGAACGACACGCTCCTGCGAGGCGGCGCGGGCAAGATGGCCGAGATGCCGCTCTTCTCTCTGAAGCAGCTGAACGAGGAGCTGAAGCGCAAGGAGCCCTTGAAGCGCCTGCCGCCGATCACCTGGACCGGCGCCGACCTGTTCCACTTCGACGTGGACAGCATCACCTACCGGTACGACCTGTCGAAGCAGTCGCTGTCGCAGCACATGGCGCTCCCCGGCGATGCGGAGCACCAGGACCACGACGAGCTGTACACCCAGGTGGCCTACACCCGCGGCAACGACCTCTACATCCACACCAACAGGGAGCGCGAGCACACCATCCGCGTGACCAGTGATGGTGCCGACGGCATCGTGAACGGCGCGAGCACCGTGCACCGCAACGAGTACGGCGTGGAGAAGGGCACCTTCTGGAGCCCGCAGGGCGACCTGCTCGCCTTCTACCGCCTGGATGAGACCATGGTCACCACGTACCAGCTCGAGGACATCAGCACCAAGCCGAGCACCTTCAACGCCATCCGTTACCCCATGGCGGGCCAGACCAGCCACCATGTTACCATCGGGGTGTTCGACACGCGCACCAAGCGCACCGTGTTCCTGAACACCGGGGAACCGAAGGACCAGTACCTCACCAACCTGGCGTGGTCGCCCGATCAGCGGAGCCTCTTCGTGGTGCACCTGAACCGCGCGACGGACCACCTCCGCGTCGTACAGTACGATGCGGCCACGGGCGATCCGGTGAAGCAGGTGCTCGAGGAACGCGACCCCAAGTGGCTCGAACCGATGCATCCCATGCGGTTCCTGGAGAGCGACCCGGACAAGTTCATCTGGTGGAGCCAGCGCGACGGCTTCCCGCACCTCTACCTGTACAGCCTGGGCAAGGGCCTGGTGCGCCCGCTCACCAGCGGCAACTGGGTGGTGAAGCGCGTGGTGGGGCTCGATGCGAAGGAGCGCCAGCTCTTCGTGGAGGGCACGGCCGTGATCGACCCGAAGGACCCGCGCGGCGCGACCGAGACCCATGTGTACCGCGTCGACGTCGGCAGCGGCAAGAGCACGCGACTGACCAACGATACCGGCACGCACACCACGCAGTTGAGCACGAGCGGTTCGCTGCTCCTCGACAGCTGGAGCAGCCTGAAGATGCCCGGCCGTATCGACCTGCGCGAGACCGTTTCCGGCAAACTGATGCGCACCCTGCTCACCAGTACCGACCCGCTCGCGGCCTACAAGGTGGGCTCCATCGAGCTGCTCACCATCCCGGGCGAGAACGGAGACATCCTCAACGCGCGCCTCATCAAGCCCAGCACCTTCGATGCGAAGCGCAAGTACCCGGTGATCGTGTACACGTACAACGGTCCGCACGTGCAGCTCGTCACCAACAGCTTCCTGGGCGGCGCCTCGCACTGGATGCTGGAGGCGGCGGAGCGCGGCTACCTCGTGTTCACCGTGGACGGGCATGGCAGCGACAACCGCGGCCGCGACTTCGAGCAGACCATCCACCGCCGCCTCGGCGAGGTGGAGGTGAAGGACCAGCTGCGCGGCGCGGAGTACCTGCGCTCCCTTCCCTACGTGGACGGCGGCCGCATGGCGGTGCATGGCTGGAGCTTCGGCGGCTTCATGACCACCTCGCTCATGGTGAAGTCGCCCGGCACCTTCGCGGTGGGCGTGGCCGGCGGGCCGGTTATGGACTGGAGCATGTACGAGGTGATGTACACCGAGCGCTACATGGACACGCCGCAGGAGAACCCCGAGGGCTACACCGCCAGCGCCCTGCCCGACAAGTGCGACAAGCTCACCGGAAAGCTGCTCCTCATCCACGGCGGCGTGGACAACGTGGTGCTGCCGGAGCACAGCTACGCCTTCATCAAGAACAGTGTGAGCAAGGGCGTGCAGCTCGACTTCTTCGTCTACCCCGGCCACGAGCACAACGTGCGCGGCCGTGACCGCCTGCACCTGATGACCAAGGTGCTCGACTACGTGGACGGTGTGATCAAGCCGGTGCGCTGATCACGGGGTCACCACCAGGCGGGTGGTGGTCCGATACCCCTGCGCCTCAACAGCCACGCAATAGCTCCCCGCGGCAAGAGCAGCTACGGGCAGGTCGAACACCTGCGCACCGCGCGCAAGCCGGCCGCTGTGCACGGTGACCACCACGCGGCCCATGCCGTCGTGCAGGGTGATGCGCACGTCACCGGGTTCGTTCAGCTCGAACCACAGGCGCGCCTGTCGGGAGGCCGGGTTCGGGTACACGCGCAGGCCCCCCAAGGCATCCGCGCGAGCGTCATGCACCGCTGCAGGGCCGTTCACAGGCACCGCGAGCGCCGCGGTCGCCCCGATGCTGAGCTTGGTGAGGTCGAGCCAATACGGCAGGTCCATGTACTGCAACAGGTCCGTGGGGGTGTGGTAGTGCGGGTTCCCGTCGTTGTCGAAGTCCTCGATCACCAGGATGGCCCCATAACCCTCGCTCCAGAAGGAGGCATGATCGCTGTAGGTGGCGCCCGGGTTGTTGATGGCGATGTTGAGGTTGAGGCCGTAGGCGGTGTTCACCATCAGGGCGGTGTCCTTGATGGCCAGGCTGTTCGCCACGGGCCGCGTATGGATGCGCAACAGCCCGTCCGCATCGCCGTCGTAGGCGATCGCATCCATGTTCACCACGGCGGCGATGGTATCGTCGTTGGCCGCGGCCACCCCGGCGTAGAAGGCGCTGCCCACCTTGCCCTGCTCCTCCTCGTCCCACAGCGCGAACACGATCGTGTTCTCGAAGGTGAAGGGCGCCAGCACGCGCGCCGCCTCGAGCACGGCGCAGGTACCGCTGCCATCGTCATCCGCCGCAGGCGCGTTCACCGGTCCTCCGGGCATGGCATCGTAGTGCCCACAGATGATCACCTTGCGACCCGGGTGAACGACACCGGGCTTTTCCACAAGGATGTTCTCCCCGGTGCCCGCGCTGAAGGTCTGCACCACGGGCGTGTATCCCATGGACGTGAACCGCTGCTGCAGCCAGTCGGCTGCGAGCGCATTGCCCGCGTTGAACTTGTGGCGGCTCAGGATCGTCTCCGGCCCGTTGCCCACATCCACGGCCTGCTCGCCGCTGAGCCGCTCCACGTCCCACACCAGGGTGTCCAGGTCCACGGCGTTCAACGCCGCGGTGATCACCGGATGCTGCGCGAACACGGGCGACCATCCCAACAGCACCAGCATCGATGTGATGGCGAGACGGCGGGAAGGAACTGTGGGCCTCACGGTCATGGCGTCAGCGGACGGAGACCACGCGCTCCACGAACGTGCGGTCATCGGTGCGGATGGCCACGAGGTAGGTGGCCCCGCTCCGGGGCAGTTCCACGGTCCACTGGCGCTGACCGGTGTAGGCCGTGCGCCCCACCAGCGCGCCCGTGGCGTCGAACACCTCCACCGAACGCACGCGCCCGCTCAGCCCGATGATGTTCAACCGGCCATCGTGCACAGGGTTGGGGAACACGCGCACGCCCAGCTCCGCCAGGTCGTCCACGGCGGTGCTCACATCGCTGAAGCCGGCCTCCTTCACGAGCACCGGGCTGTTGTCGGCGTCGAGGAAGTAGGTCTTGAAGGTGTCGATCGCGGCGGTGGAATAGCTGAACATCTCGGTCATGTAACGCGGCGGGGCGCTCTGGTACCACACCCGGGCGCTCACGTTCAGCAAGCCGGTATAGCCGCCGACTGGCACGTGGTAGTGCACGATGTCGGTGCCACTGCCCTCCACGCCGAGCTCGTCGTGGTTGAAGTCGATGTCGGAGGGCGGCACACCGGCGATGGTGGTGGTGTCGTAGGTGTAGTGGGATGTGCTGAAACCCGCGGGCGCGAGCCGGTTATCCTTGAGCTTGCTCGCCGCACGCTCCAGGGTGGTGGTGCGGTCCCCGTTCACATCGGCCATCACCATCTCGTAGATCTGGGCCTGCTCGGGCTCGGTGATCGCATCGTAGTGCGGCTCCCAGCTGGGATCGTGCCCGATCACGTCGTAGGTGCCGTCCCATCCGCCACTGCGGAAAACGGTGTCGCCCACCGCATCGGTCACCACCAGCTCCACCCAGGCCCTGCGCGCCGGGTAGCCGCTGGGGAACTTGTGCCCGGTGAGGTTGGTGAGCTTCACGTCGATGAACGCGGTGTCGGCCGTGCGCGCCGCCATCGCCGGTTCCAGCAGCAGCGAGTTCTGCTGGAGCATCCGGTAGGTGCGCGCGATGGTGCTGTCGAACTGGGTGGCATTGGCCGTGAGCCCCAGGTCGGTGATGTGCTGCTTCAGCATGTTCAGCATGAACACGTTGCCGCCGGCGAAATGGTGCAGCCCGTAAGGCGACCGCGGCTGCAGGAAGAGGTAGTTGGCCGAGATCACGATGCCCTCGTCGATGCGCGGCACATGGCAGCCCTGGCAGGTCACTCCATCAATGGGATGCTCCTTGTTGTTGAAGAAGCTGTTGAGCCACTCGTGGTAGGTGGCCTGCTCCACGAAGGTGCCACCGGTGTAGTTCCCGCTGAGGTCGGCCGTCTCCGTGATCAGCGTGTGGCATCCGGCGCATAGTCCCCCGTCGTTGATGTGCTCGCCGTAAAGGGGCTCGTAACCCACGAAGCTGGTCATCGGTGCACCGAACAGGGGCACAGGGTCATCCGGACCGCCGTAGGGACCATAGAGCGGGGAGCCGAGCGTGTCGAATTTCAGGTTGCCCGAGTTCAGCAGCCCGATGCTGTCGGCGCTCTGGATGTGGCAGGGCACGCAGCTCACGCCGTCCTGGGCAAGCAGGTCCTGCTCCAGCTCGGCGATGGAATACGGTCCCTGCCCCATGAGGTGCTTGTCGTGCCGCCCCATGGGCGCGTGGCA
>JBIJCH010000019.1:0-13745 GCA_044344815.1 Flavobacteriales bacterium
CGGCGAGGAACTCGATGGTGAGCTGGTCCTGCGGATCGAAGCGGCGCACGCTCTCCACGGTGTCGCCGTAGAGCTCGATGCGGTAGGGCTTGTCGCTGCCGTAGCTGAACACGTCCACGATGCCGCCGCGGATGCTGAACTGCCCGGGCTCGTACACGAACTCCACGCGGCTGAAGCCGGTCTCCTGCAGCCATTCCTGCAGCGTGTCGATGGGGAGTTCCTCGTTGCGTTTGATCGTAAGCGTGTTCTTCGCCATCTCCTCCTTGCCGATCACGAGGGGCACGAGGGCGTCGGGGTAGGTGACGATGACCAGCGGCGCTGTCCGTCCGGGTGAGGACATCAGTGCCTCGAGCACCTCCGTGCGGGTCACCCGCTCGCCGTCATGGTGCCCTTCGGGGTCGTAGGCTGAACGTGAGGGTGCGGGGTAGAAGAACAGGTCGTCCTCCTTCTTCGCGTGGCGCCCGTCCTTGTCCTTGCCTCGGAGCGCTTCCAGGTCGTTGAGGAAGTACGCTGCCTCCTCGCGGTCGGTGAGGACGAACACATGCACGCCACCGCGCTGTTCGATCACGGCGTTGGCGATGAACGCTTGTGATGAACCAATGGTGCCGGCGATCTGCACACGTGCGGCTTTCTCCCGAAGGCCATCGGCCACGCGGGCCACGCGGGCATCGGAGCGGTATAGGGAAAGGAGGTCGGGAAGGGAGGTGATGGACATGAACGTTGAAAAGCCCGGAACCCGGTGCCGCACATCGCGGGCATCGGGTCCGGGAACCGGGCAAAGGTAGCGCTGGGTCCACGGTCTACCTTTGGTCCGATGCGTGGGTTCGGCCTATTCGTGCTGCTATTCCTGCTGGGGACGAAGGCCGTTGCCCAGCGCATCGACAGCGTGCACGTGTTCAAGTGGGAGCCCGATGGCCGGCAGACCGTCGCTTCGGCGCACACGCTGGGCTGGCGGCTTCACCTGGAGAAGGCTCCGCACACCACCTTGAAGGGCGGGGAGCTTTCCACCGTCACGGAGGCCGTGCAGACCTACAAGCCGGTGAAGCAGGCACCTGGGCCACTGCCCGACCTGGGGCACATCGCCATGGTCTTCTCCGGTGGACGCCCGCTGGTGTTCGGTGTCACGCAGGACCTGGAGCGCCTCATCAACCTCACGGCGCGGCAGGAGTACCGCATCAGCGGCTGGGAGGAACACCTGTACATCCGATCGCTGCTGGCGAAGCTCCTCGTGGAGCACTGATCCCGGGCGCTCACGCCTCCATCGCCGCCTCCACCATGTTCCTGCTGCCGATGAACAGCGGGCAGCGCTGGTGCAGTTCGGTGGGCTTCAGGTCCAGGATGCGGGTGGTGCCATCGGTGGCCATGCCGCCGGCCTGCTCCACGAGGAAAGCGAGCGGGTTGGCCTCGTACAGCAGGCGCAGCTTGCCCTTGGGTGACTTGGTGGTGCCGGGGTAGAGGTAGATGCCGCCCTTGAGCAGGTTGCGGTGGAAGTCGGCCACCAGGCTGCCGATGTAGCGCGCGCTCATCTTCTGCTGCTTGCAGGCATCGATGTAGTTGCGTACGCCATCGCTGAACTCATACCAGTTGCCCTCGTTGATGGAATAGATCTTCCCATCGGCCGGCGTCTTCATGTCCGGGTAGCTGAGGCAGAAGGTGCCGATGCTGGGGTCGAGCGTGAAGCCGTTGACGCCGTGGCCGGTGCTGTACACGAGCATGGTGCTGCTGCCGTATACGATGTAGCCTGCCGCCACCTGCGCACTGCCCGGTTGCAGGAAATCCTCCAGCGTGGCCTTGGGGCCGGTGCTGATGCGCTTGTAGATGCTGAAGATGGTGCCGATGCTCACGTTCACGTCGATGTTGCTGCTGCCATCGAGCGGGTCCATGGTCACCACGTACTTGCCGCCGTTGTCGAAGTGCACGATGTCGTCGTTCTCCTCGCTGGCCACCGCGCACACCGCGCCCTGTGTCCTCATCATGCGGATGAAGAGGTTGTTGGCGTAGACATCGAGCTTCTGCTGGGCCTCGCCCTGCACGTTCTCGGTGCCTTCCGCGCCCAGGATGTCGGCCATCAGCCCGGCCTTGTTCACCTCGCGGTTCACGATCTTGGCGGCTAGGCGGAAGGCGGTGAGCAGGCTGCTCAGGTCGCCCGATGCGCCGGGGAAATCGGCCTGGCGTTCAACGATGAACTCGGAGAGGGTCTTGATCTCGGACATGGCTTGCTCGCCGAAGCTTGGGCGGAGGCGATGCCGCAAAGATGCAGCACCGCTTTCTTTGTGTCCATGAACGTTGTCATCCGTAGGGCGGAGGCCCGCGATGTGCCGCAGATGCTGGCCCTGGTCCGGGAGCTGGCCACCTTCGAGAAGGAGCCGGAGGCCGTGACCGTGACGGAGGAGCAGATGCGCGATGCCGGTTTCGGGGAGAAGCCCGTATGGTGGGGCTGGGTCGCGGAGGAGCGGAGTCGGGAGTCCTCTGAGCCGACCGAGCCGGGAGCCGGTAAAGGTCTCATTGGCATGGCGGTGTGCTACGAGCGCTACTCCACCTGGCGGGGGCGCTGCCTCTACCTGGAGGATATCGTGGTGACGGAGGCGGCGCGCGGGAGGCGCGTGGGTGAACGGTTGTTCAAGGCCTGCGCAGCGTTCGCGCTGGAGCAGGGTCACCACCACATGCTCTGGCAGGTGCTCGATTGGAACACGGAGGCCATGCGATTCTATGTGCGGCTGGGTGCGACCTTCGACCCGAAATGGGTGAACGGACGGATGACGCGGGAGGATATCGAGCGATTGGTGGGGAACGGGGGATGAGCTGGAAGTCCGGTAAGTCTGAATGAGCCGTGAGTCCGCTGAGTTGGGAGTCTGCTAAGTCTAGATGAGTCGTGAGTCCACTGAGTCCGAGTGAGTCGGGAGTCAGTTGGATGTGAGGTGGTTTCCATGGTAGGTTCGCTGAAACCATCAAACGCAACGACCATGGGTAAGGTGCAAGACCTCTTCGCATACCAGAAAGGCTTCAAGCTCTCGATGGCCATCTTCCACCGGACCAAGAAGTTCCCGAAGGAGGAGCAGTATAGCATGACGGACCAGATCCGCCGGAGCTCGAGGTCGGTTGTCACCAATTTGGCCGAAGCTTACCGGCGTCGTCGTTCACAGAAGTACTTCGAAGCGAAGTTGAACGATTGTGAGACCGAGTTGTGCGAGACCCAGGTATGGCTGGACTTTGCATTGGCTTGCGAGTACATCCAGCAGCAGGAGTATGAACAGCTCTACGCCCTTGCCGAAGAGGTCGGCAGTTTGCTCAATTTCATGGCGAACAACCCGAAGAAGTTCCTTTAGCAGCGTGTTCAACAGGCTGCTGCCGGACTTGAGGACTCAAACGACTTCCGACTCACGACGCATTCAACCATGAAAGTCTTCAAGTTCGGTGGGGCCAGCGTGAAGGATGCGGCCGGCGTGCGCAACGTGGCGACGGTGCTGGCGCACTTCCCCGATGATGACCTGCTCATCGTGGTGAGCGCCATGGGCAAGACCACCAATGCCCTGGAGGAGGTGGTGTGGGCCCATTGTGAGGGACGTGACACCAGGACGTTGTTGGAGGCCCTGCGCGCCATGCATTTCGGTGTGCTGGAGGAGGTGGCCCCGGGGGGTCAGGGTGCACGCACGGCCTTGGAGACCTCCTTCCGGGACCTGCAGCGCACCCTGGCCCAACGCTCCAGCGGACGGGTGGACGAGGACTACGACCAGATCGTCTCCTTCGGCGAGGTGTGGAGCACCCTGGTGGTGAGCGCGCACCTGAAGCATGCCGGCCTGTCCAACACGTGGTTCGATGCGCGCACGGTGGTGCGGACCGATGGCGGCTTCCGCGCGGCGAAGGTTGAGTGGCAGGCCTGCGAGAACCTGGCCGCGCGTTACCTGAAGCCGCTGTGCCAGGGGAAACCCGGTCGCGTGCTCACCCAGGGCTTCATCGGGCGCACGGCTGACGGGCAGACCACCACGCTCGGGCGCGAGGGCTCTGACTTTTCGGCCGCCATCTTCGCCTACCTGCTCGATGCGGAGAGCGTCACCATCTGGAAGGACGTTCCCGGCATGTTCAACGCCGACCCCAAGCGCTTCCCCGATACGAAGCTGCTCAGCCACATCAGCTACCGCGAGGCCATCGAGCTCAGCTACTTCGGAGCCAGCGTGATCCACCCGCGCACCCTGCAGCCCCTGCAGAAGAAGCACATCCCGCTCTACGTGCGCTCCTTCATCGACCTGTCCGCGCCCGGCAGCACCATCGACGACCGCAGCGAGAACGACTCGCTGATCCCCTCGTTCATCATGAAGCCGAAGCAGCTGCTCGTCAGCATCACGCCACGCGACCTCAGCTTCATCGTGGAGGAGAACCTCAGCGGCATCTTCTGGCTCTTCGCGCGGCAGAACGTGCGCATCGACCTCATGCAGAACAGCGCGCTCGCCTTCAGTGTGGTGGTGGACGACACCCCGCGCAGCCACCAGCTGATCGAGGAGCTGCGCAAAGGATACGAGGTGCGCTACAACGAGGGCTGCGAGCTGCTCACCGTGCGGCATCACGACGAGGCCACGCTCGCGCGGCTCACCGCGGGTCGCGAGATCCTGCTGGAGCAGCGCTCGCGCACCACGGCGCGGTTCGTACTGAAATAGTCGGCCTGTTCCGGCCGCTGCTCATTCGAGCTCCTCCACCACGCGCAGCGCACGGTCGGGGAAGTCGGTGATGATGGCATCCACGCCCAGGGCGGCCATGCGACGCATGTCGGCCTCCTCGTTCACCGTCCATACCGCCACCTCCATGTCGCGCTCATGAAGCGCGTCCACAACAGCCTTGTCCACCAGCTCGTAGGCCGGGCTGTAGAAGGCGGGCGTGAAGCTGAGGCGCTTCAGGTTGGCATCGATCCCGTCGGTGTTCTCCACCAGCAGCGAAAGGCGCAGCGCCGGGTCAATGGCACGTACGGCCTCCAGCACCGCCGGGTCGAAGCTCTGCACGATGCAGCGGTCGTCGAGGTGCAGCTCGTCGATCACGTCCACCACGGCCTTCGCGAAGGCGGGCGGTTCGGGCTGGAAGGTGCCGTAGAGCCCGGGTTCGCTCTTGATCTCGATGTTGAAGCTCACGGCCCCCAGTCCGCTCTCGGCCGCCAGGTCGTCCATGGCCTCCACCACTTCGCGCAGGGTGGGCTTGTGCAGCCGCTGGTGCTCCTGCTCCGGGAGATCGGGATGCTCCGCGCTGCCGCAGTCGAAGGCCTGCACCTCGGCCAGGGACATCCGGAAGATGTTGAACGACCGTTCGATGCCGGGAGCGATGCTGTCGCCGTTGGAGGTGCGGCAGATGCGGTGGTCCATCCACGGCTCGTGGCTCACGAGCACCTCGCCATCGCCGGTCATCACCACGTCGAGCTCCAGCCAGGTGCAACCCAGCTCCAGCGCCTTGGTGAAGGCGGGGATGGTGTTCTCCGGCATCAGCCCGCGGCAGCCGCGGTGGCCATGGACCTCGGGGGCGTTCATGTGCTCCTCGCCGCAGGCGCCCAGCAGGAGCGAGGCGGCCAGCGCAAGGTAGGGGAGGGCGCGTTCAGCCATGCAGGTGCAGGATCTTGGTGGCGAGCACCTCGGCCATCTTCCGTTTCCCTTCGTGCGTCACGCCGGCGATGTGGGGGGTGAGCAGCACGCGCGGGTCGCCGAAGAGGCGCTTCTGGGTGTGCGGGTCGATCATGGGGTCGAGGCCGGAGAGGTCGGGGCGCTCGAACTCGAGCACATCGAGCCCGGCACCGATCACCCGTCCACTGTCCAACGCGTCCAGGAGCGCCGCCGTATGCACGATGGGGCCGCGACTGGTGTTCAGCAGGCGGATGGGCTTCGCGAAACCGGCCAGGAACGAGGCGTTCACGTAGTGATGGGTCTCGTCGTTCAGCGGCAGGTGCAGGCTCACCACATCGGCCTCGCGCTGCAGCGTTCCAAGGTCGACCTCCTTCACGTGGGCGTTGCCGAAGCCGTGTAGGTACTTGTCGTGGGCGAGGATCCGTACGCCGAAGGCGCGGCCCATGTTCCCGTAACCGATGATGCCCACCGTCATGCCGTACAGGTCGCTGCCACGGTTCTCCTCGCGCAGCCACAGGCCGCGGTGCACCTGTTCGTTGGTTCGCACGGCGTGCTTCAGCAGCATCAGCAGCAGCATCACGCACAGCTCGCCCACGCCGTCGCGGTTGCCCTCGGGGGCGTTGAGCACGCGCACGCCGTGCGCCACGCACCAGGCGGTGTCGATGTTCTCCATACCGGCGCCCACGCGGCCCACGAAGCGCAGTTGCGGGGCGTTCGCCATCACCGTACCGGGCAGCAGGCGGCTGCGCACCACGATGCCCTGCACCTCGTCGAGCCTTCCGGCGAGCGCAGCATCGGGCTCCAGGTGCAGGTCGACGCAGGTGTGGCCCGCGCGGGTGAGCATTTCCGCGAGCACGGGGTGCACGCTATCGAGCAGGGCGATGGTCATAGCAGCACGCCCACGAGCAGGAGCGAGGCGATGGTGAAGTAGATGAGCAGGCCGGTGACATCGACCACGGTGGCCACGAAGGGCGCGGATGACACCGCAGGATCGAGGCCGAGGCGTTTCAGCACGAGCGGGAAGAGCGAGCCGATGAGGTTGCCCCACACCACCACGCCGAGCAGGGAGAAGCCGATGGCCAGGCCGATGAGCTCCCAATGCGGGCCGTAGTAGCTCGTGAACTGGCTGTAGGCGGCCACCCGCAGGAAGCCGAACACGCCGAGCGCCAGGCCGAGCATGAGGCCCACGCTGAGCTCGCGCTTGAAGATGCGCCACCATTCGCTCACGGTGACGTCGCCCAGGGCGAGCGCGCGGATGATGAGGGTGCTGGCCTGCGAGCCGGTGTTGCCGCCGCTGCTGATGATGAGCGGGATGAAGAGGGCGAGCACCACGGCCTTCTCGATCTGGCCCTCGAAGAAGCTCATGGCCGTGGCCGTGAAGCTCTCGCCGATGAAGAGGACGATGAGCCAGCCGGCGCGCTTCTTCACCATCTCCCACAGGCTGCTGTTGGAGTAGGAGTAGTCGAGCGCCTCCATACCGGCCATGCGCTGCACATCCTCGGTCTCCTCCTCGCGGATCACGTCCACCACGTCGTCGATGGTGATGCGGCCCACGAGGCGGCCCCGTTCGTCGACCACGGGGAGCACGGTGAGGTCGTACTTCGCCATGATGCGCGACACCTCCTCCTTGTCCACGTCGGCCTTCACGCTGATGGCATCGGGGTCGTACACCTCCTTCACCGGCGTGCGCAGGCCGCGCAGCACCAGCTCCTTCAGGGGGATGGTGCCGACGAACTTGCCGTGGTCGTCCACCACGTTGATCACGTACACGTGCTCGATGTCTTCGGCGTGCTCGCGCAGTTCGCGGACGCACTGCAGCAGGGTGCTGTCCACGTTCACCTTCACGAGCTCCTTGGCCATGATGCCACCGGCCGTGTTCTCGTCGTAGGTGAGCAGGTCGGCGATGTCGCTCTTGTGCTCGGCGTCCTCGATGTTGGCGAGCACCTCCTCCTTGAGCTCCTCGGGGAGCTCGGCGATCACGTCGGCGGCGTCGTCCGAATCGAGCTGTTCGATCAGCTCTTCGGCGATCTCCTTGCCGGTGTAGTTCTCCAGCAGGGCATCGCGGCGGTCCTCGGGCAGCTCCACGAGCACCTCGGCCGCGAGCTCGGGCTCGAGCAGCTCGTACACGTAGCGGGCCTCTTCGGGCTCCAGGTGGTCGATCACCTCCGCGATGTCCGCGGGGTGCAGTTCGCTCAGTTCAGGCAGCAGGTCGTCGCCGCGGCGCTGGGCCGCGAGCTCCTGGATCCGTTCCAGGCTGACCTTGCTGAGCTTGAACGCCATTGCGGTCGACCGTCCATGGGATGCCGGGGAATGTACAGGCCGGCGTCAACGCCGCGAAAGTAGGGCCTTTGGGCGTGTGCAATGGAGACCGAGCTCAGAACGGATGTCACGCTGAGCTCGTCGAAGCGGTTGGAGAATGTGGGTAGCGGTTCGTCCTTCGGCAAGCTCAGGAGCTCACCGTGACATGTCATGGGCTTCGCTCAGGAGGCCGCCTGCGTGAGCGCGTTGGAGGATCGAGAAGGGATGTCACGCTGAGCTCGCCGAAGCGGTTGAGTGATGTCAGCACCGGTTCGACAGGCTCACCGTGACATGGAAGGGTTTCCCTCAGGAGGCCGCCTGCGTGAGCGCGTTGGAGGATCCAGAACGGATGTCACGCTGAGCTCGCCGAAGCGGTACCGAGCTTATCATCCGGTTCGGCAGGCTCACCGTGACATGTCATGGGCTTCGTTCAGGAGGCCGCTTGCGTGAGCGCGATGAAGTCGGCCACGGAAAGCTCCTCGGCGCGCTGCTTCGCATAGGGCATCGGCACCCCTTTCTCCAGGCCGGGGAAGGCCTTCAGCGCGTTGGAGAGGGTCTTGCGGCGCTGGTTGAAGGCCATCTTCACCAGCTGGAAGAAGCGCTTCTCGTCGCAGCCCAGGTGCTCCACGTTGTTCCGCTGCAGGCGGATCACGGCGCTGCGCACCTTGGGCGGGGGGATGAAGGAGCCGGGCTCCACGAGCATGAGCTGCTCCACCGTGTACCAGGCCTGGGTGAGCACGCTGGTGATGCCGTAGACCTTGCTGCCCGGTACCGCGCGGATGCGGTCGCTCACCTCCTTCTGGAACATGCCCACCACCTCGGTGCACCGGTCGCGGTGGGCCAGCACCTGGAAGACGATCTGCGTACTGATGTTGTAGGGGAAGTTGCCAATGATGGCGAAGTTGTCATCGCCGAGGGTGCGCAGGTCGAGCCGCAGGAAGTCGCCTTCGATCAGCTTGAGCGCAGGGTGGTGGGCGCGCAGGTGTGCCGCGGCCTCGGCGTCGAGCTCGATGCAGGTGAGGTCGATGTCAGCCCGGTGCATCAGGTGCCTGGTGAGCGCCCCGGTGCCCGGACCGATCTCCAGAACCCGGCGGTAGCCCCCGTGGTGCGTGAGGGCCTCGGCGATGCGCTGCGCGATGGCGTCCTCCTTCAGGAAGTGCTGGCCGAAATGCTTCTTGGGGCGGACGTCGGTCATGCCGTGTGCAGCACCTCCAATAGCGTACGGAACGCGGCGATGCGACCGCCGTAGTGCTTCTGCGTTTCGGCCTGCAGGCGCGGTGCGTGCTCGGCCTTGTAGCGCTCGTAGGTGGCCATGTCCGCACAGGTGTATTGCACCGCGTAGGTGACACCACCTTCCTCCTCGCCAAGCACACGCACGATGCGGCTGTCCAGGAAAAGCCCGGTGGCCATCACATCGGGGATGTGCACGCGCTTCATCCACTCCAGCCATTCCTGGTGGACGGGCTCGTCGACGCTGAGGGTGACGTTGTAGATGATCATGGCGTACCGTTGAGGAACTTCTGCTCCGGTGTCTGCGGGCCGTCCATGTCGCCGCGCAGCCGGCGGAAGCGGTCGCGGGCCTCGGGCACGAAGATGCTGCCGCCCTGCTCGAACAGCAGGCGTTCGTAGTACTGCTTCGCCTTCTCCGGGTCCTTCAGCTTCGTGTCGTACAGGCGCCCCAGTTCGATGAGGGCGTTGTCCATGAGGATGTCGTTCGGGTACTGCTCGGTGATCTTCACCAGCCACACGGCGGCGCTGTCGTACTGGTGCCGGGCGTACGCGATGCGGAAGCGCTCCATGAACACCTCGTCGCTGAGGCTGTGCATGGGATGGGTGAGCGTGAGGCTGTCGAGCTCGGCGAGGGCCTCGTCGTAGCGGTGCTGGAAGGTGAGCAGCTGGGCATCGGCGTACATGCCGAGCGGTACGCTGTTGCTGTCGGCGCCGAGGTTGTCGGTGATCAGCAGGCTCAGCTCCATGGCATCGTTGGCGATGAGCTTGCTGGTGCTGGCCTTGAGCACATCAAGCTGGCCCTGGGCCCACAGGAAGTCACCGGCGTAGAAGCTCACCTTGGCGTTGCGCAGGCGCGCTTCGTGCCCCAGCATGTCCTGCTTGAAGTCGAGGTCCACCTGGGAGTAGAGCAGCGAGGCGTCCCAGATCTCGGCGTTGAGCACGTGGATGTCGCCGAGGTCGAGCTTCAGTTCGGCCTGCGACTTGGGATCGATGCCGGGGGTGGCGATGCCTTCCTCCAGCACGGTGATGGCGCCTGCCGCGTCGTTGAGGTAGTAGGCCTTCAGCCGGGCGAGCCCCCGCACCAGTTCGAGGGTGGCCTTGCTGCGTCCCAGTTCGCTGATGGTGACCTCGTACTTCTGCTGCAGGGCCAGGAGCTCTTCGCGCGGTGGTTCGGCTTGCGCCGTGAGCTGCTTGTCCATCGCGTTCACCTCGCCGATGCGCGCCCTGAGGTAGTTGGGTGCCTCAGCGCCCAGCCCCACCACGTACTGGTAGCACTTGGTGGCGGTGGACCAGTCCTCGTTGGTCACGGCCACCTCCGCGAGCTCCATCAGGCGCTGGCCGCCCTCGTTGAAGCGCTTGTCCATGGCCTTGCTCTGCACGAGCGCGCTGGTGAGGTCCTTCTGTTGGATGTACATCCAGATCAGCAGCTCCTGGTAGATGGTCTTCTGCGGCTCCTTCTGGATGTGGCGCAGCAGCTCGGTGCGCAGCGTTTCGCTCCGTGCATCGCTCACGGTGAAGTCGATGTAGCGGGCCAGCCCGTTCTGCACGGCCTGGATGTAGGCCTCGTTGGTGCCGAGCAGGTCGATGTACTGCTTCACCATGGCGGGCACATCGCCCTTGGCGGCATAGATGGTGGCGATCTCGTAGTGGAAGTTGGTGCCGTCCTTCAGCATGGACTGGCCGCGCTCATAGGTCTGCAGGGCGAGGTCCAGCTCGTTGTACCGGGAGAAGGCGTTGGCCAGGTTGCGGATGGCGGATTGCTCGGGCTTGAGCCCTTTGAGGGCTTTCTGGTATTGCTGTGCGGCCTTCTCAGTGTCGCCCATGGCCTTGTACACGCTGCCCAGGTCCACGAGGTAGCGCGGGTCGCCGTTCTGCCGGCGCAGCTGGTCCTTGGCGAGCTTCTCCGCGCTCTCCAGGTCCTTCAGTCCCATGTGGCAGCGGAAGAGCTGCTCATAGAAGAAGGCCGTGGGCTGCGCCTTGTAGAGCTTGTCGTAGTAGAGGGCGGCCTTGTCGTACTCCCCGCGCTGGAAGTACTGTGCGGCGAGCTGCTCATCGGTGGCGCCCTGGGCGGCGGCATGCACGGCGAACGTGCCCACGGCCAGCAGGAGGAGGAGCAGGCGGTGTGCGGCGTGTCGCCTCATGGCAGGGGCGGGGTGGTCGCTAGGACGGAATCGACACGGGCGTGGTGCTCGTCCCAGTTGCGCTGCACGGTGCCCGCACTGCTCAGGAGCACGGTGGTGCGTTGGTGGAGGCCGGAGAGGTACAGTCGCTCCTGTTCCACGTAGGTGCGCTCGGGCCCCTCGGGCAGCAGCCCGCCGGCCACGTCGTGGCGCAGGTCCATCAGCTTGCCGCGGGTCTGGGCCAGCTCGTTCAGCACGCCGGGGCGCTCGCTGCGCACGCGGGCGAGCGACCGGGACATGGCCCGGTGGTAGTTGCCCAGGGCGAGGGCCAGCGAGCGGTCCAGGGTGTCCTTCAGGAGCGTTTCAAGGTGCGCCTTCTGGCCCGAGAACACCGAGTCCATGCGGTCGTAGGTGGCCGCATCCATGGCGCCCACCACGCGGGCAAGGCTGTCGACCTGCACGAGCATGCTGTCGATGGCGGTGAGGTTGGCGGGGTCGTGCGGCCTTCCCTTGCAGCCGGCAAGGAGCAGCGCCGTCGACAGAAACGCGGCGAGGAACGCGTGCAGTGTGCCCCGGTTCATTTGCGGATCATGTCGAACCCGGTGTAGGGCCGCAGCGCGGTGGGGATGCGGATGCCCTCGGGGGTCTGGTTGTTCTCGAGGATGGCGGCCACGATGCGGGCCAGGGCGAGGGCGCTGCCGTTGAGCGTGTGGGCCAGGCGCGTGCGCTTGCCATCGCGGAAGCGCAGCTTCAGGCGGTTGCTCTGGTAGGTCTCGAAGTTGCTGATGGAGCTCACCTCGAGCCAGCGCTTCTGGGCGCCTGCGTACACCTCCATGTCGTAGGTGAGCGCGCTGCTGAAGCCCATGTCGCCGCCGCAGAGCAGCAGCTGACGGTAGGGCAGCTCCAGGGCGCGCAGCAGGCCCTTCACGTGCTCCACCATGTCCTCCAGCGCGCCGTAGCTGTGGTCGGGGTGCTCCAGCCGCACGATCTCCACCTTGTCGAACTGGTGCACGCGGTTGAGGCCGCGCACGTGGGCGCCGTAGCTGCCCGCCTCGCGTCGGAAGCAGGGGGTGTAGCCCACCATCCTCACCGGCAGTTGCTCGGGGTCCAGGATCATGTCCCGGTACAGGTTGGTGATGGGGACCTCGGCGGTGGGGATGAGGTAGAGGTCGTCGGCGGTGGCGTGGTACATCTGCCCCTCCTTGTCGGGCAGCTGGCCCGTGGCGAAGGCGCTGGCGGCGTTCACCATGTGGGGCGGGATGATCTCGCGGTAGCCGGCCTCGGTGGCGCGGTCCAGGAAGAAGGCGATGAGTGCGCGTTGGAGCCTCGCGCCTTGGCCGCTGTAGACGGGGAAGCCGGCGCCGGTGAGCTTCACGCCCAGGTCCATGTGCAGGAAGCCGTACTCCTCGCCCAGCTCCCAGTGGGGCTTGGCGTCGGCGGGCAGGTCGGGCAGGGCGCCCTCGTGCATCACCACGGTGTTCTCCTCGGGGGTCCTGCCGTTGGGCACGCGTGCGTTGGGCGCGTTGGGGATGGTGCAGAGGTGGTCGTGCAGCGCCTTTTCGGCGGCGTCGAGCTTCTCCTTGAGGGTGCCGGTGGCGGCCTTCAGGTCGGTGGTTCGGGCGCGCGCCGCTTCGGCCTCGGCCTTGTTGCCGGCCTTCATCAGCTCGCCGATGGAGCGGCTTAGCTCGTTGAGCTCGGCGAGCTTCGCATCGAGCTCGGCCTGGGTGGTGCGGCGTTGTTCGTCGAGCTCCTGGGCCCTGTCCAGCAAGCCCTTGGCATCGATGTGGCGTTTGGCAAGGCGCTGTTCCGCCTCTTCACGGTGCTCCCTCAGGAACGGCAATTCCAGCATGGTCTTCGGGGGGAATGGTCCCGTGCGGCGGGACAGGTGCGAAGGTAAGGGGTGGGGGTGGGAGGGGATGGGAATGGAAAAAGCCCCGATCGCTCGGGGCTTTCCGGTCGGGTGTACCGCGGATCAGGCCTTGGCCTCCTCCGCGGGGATGATGCTGACGTAGCTCTTGTCGTCGCGCTTGCGCTGGAACTTCACCACGCCGTCCACGAGGGCGTACAGGGTGTGGTCCACACCGATGCCCACGTTCCGGCCGGGATGGTGCTGGGTGCCGCGCTGGCGCACGATGATGTTGCCGGCGATGGCCTTGCTGCCACCGTAGATCTTCACACCAAGTCGTTTGGAGTGGGATTCGCGGCCGTTCTGTGTACTGCCTTCACCTTTCTTGTGTGCCATGGCTGGTCAGGTATTGAGCGATGGTGCCTGTCGGCTTACTTCTTCGTGTCCTTCTTGGGGGCCGCTTTCTTGGCGGGGGCCTTCTTGGCCGGAGCGGCCTTCTTCGCCGGGGCCTTCTTGGCGGGGGCGGCGGCCTTGGGGGCGGCGGCCTTCTTCGCCTTCGGCTCGGCGGCCTTCACGGCCTTGGGAGCGGGCGCGGTGCTCTTGCTGGCATCGAACTTCTCGCCCTTGCCCAGGATCGCCTCGATCCACAGCTCG
>JBIJCH010000285.1:0-3753 GCA_044344815.1 Flavobacteriales bacterium
GAATTCACCGACAGCAACTTCGAAGAACTCGTACTGAAGAGCGACAAGCCCGTGCTCGTTGACTTCTGGGCGGAATGGTGCGGCCCCTGTCGCATGGTGGGTCCGCTGGTGGAGGAGCTCGCCAAGGAATACGACGGCAAGGCCGTGGTGGGCAAGCTCAACGTGGACAACAACGCCAACACCAGTATGAAATACGGCATTCGCAGCATCCCCACCCTGTTGGTGTTCAAGAACGGTGAGATCGTGGACCGTGCCGTGGGCGCCGTGCCCAAGAGCACGCTCGCGCAGAAGCTCGAGGGCCAGCTTGCCTGAGCCCACATCGAAGGATCCTGAAAGCCCCGGGGAGACCCGGGGCTTTCCGCTTTCGCGCCCGTCGCCTCACCCTCACCGTTCTCTTCCGAACTTTACACCACCCATGCCCATCGAGCAACGCCCCATCCAGGCCCTCAGCGCCCTTGAGTTCAAGGCCCGCCAGGTGGTGGAGGGCTTCCTCGCCGGCCTGCACAAGAGCCCCTTCCACGGCTTCAGCGTGGAGTTCGCCGAGCACCGCGCCTACAACCCCGGCGAGAGCACCCGCCACATCGACTGGAAGCTCTACGCCCGCACGGACAAGCTCTATGTGAAGCGCTACGAGGAGGAGACCAACCTGCGCTGCCACCTGGTGGTGGACGCCTCCTCCTCGATGTACTTCCCCGAGAAGGCCTCGACGAAGGAGTTCAACAAGGTGGAGTTCGCCGTGCACGCTGCGGCCGCCTTCATCCAGCTCCTGCGCAAGCAGCGCGATGCAGTGGGGCTCACCGTGTTCCGCGACCGGGTGGCCGTGGCCGAGCAGGCGCGCAGCAACGCGGTGCACCTGCGTCATCTGATGCAGCACCTGGAAGGCCTGCTCGCCTCCGATGCCCCCGGCCGCGGCCAGCGCACCGGCCTGGTGGAGGCCCTGCACGACATCGCCCAGCGCGCCCACCGCCGCAGCCTGGTGGTGGTGCTCAGCGACATGCTCGACGACGCCGACCGCGAGGCCGAGGTGTTCGACGCCCTGCAGCACCTGCGCTTCAACAAGCACGACATCATCGTGTTCCACGTGGTGGACCGCCGGCACGAACTGGAGCTCGACCTGCAGGACCGGCCCTACACCTTCGTGGACGTCGAGACCGGCGAGCAGGTGAAGGCCCACCCCAGCGAGGTGCGCGAAGCCTACAAGGCCGCCATGGCCGAACGCTGGCACCGCCTGAAGCTCAAATGCGCCCAGTACCGCATCGACCTGGTGGAGGCCGACATCAACGCCGGCTTCGAGCCCATCCTGCTGGAGTTCCTCACCAAGCGGGCCCGCCTGTACTGACCCGTTTTTTTTCCCTCCCGTACATTTGCACCCGCTTCGCCGAAAGGCAGGGTCAGTCGGTCCGGTAGTTCAGCTGGTTAGAATGCCGGCCTGTCACGTCGGAGGTCGCGGGTTCGAGTCCCGTCCGGACCGCTGAAAGCAAAGCCCACCGCAAGGTGGGCTTTCGCTTTTTCGACGTGCCCCTCGCCGTTCGCTGGTCATTCGAGCACAGGTCCATCGGGCACCTGATCGTGCCGATCGCTTTCCGCTCCGGGGCCGCCCGACGGCAGGGCCATACCCTGACGATCGACAGGTAACGCTTCGCCGGTCCGGGATAGTTTCATCCCATGGACCGGATCATCCGATGGCTCCGCGATGTGCGCAACGCGGACGTGGCCTCCGTGGGCGGAAAGAACGCCTCATTGGGGGAGCTCATGGCACACCTGCACTCCGCAGGGATCACCGTGCCTGAGGGTTACGCCATCACCGCAGCGGCCTACTGGCGCTTCCTTGATGCGAACGGCATCCGTGAGCCCATCACCGCCGCCATGGAGCGGCTCGACCGCCAGGACCTGTCCAACCTGGCCGCGGTCGCGGACGAGGCACGCGCGCTGATCCTGCAGGGCACATGGCCGGAGGACCTGGTGGAGGCCATCACCGCCGAGCATGCGGAGCTCCAAAAGCTCGACGCAGGACCCGTGGCCGTGCGCAGCAGCGCCACCGCCGAGGACCTGCCCACGGCCAGCTTCGCCGGAAGGCACGAGTCCTTCCTGAACATCTCCGGCACCGAGGCGCTGCTCGAGGCGTGCAGGCGCTGTTACGCCTCGCTCTTCATGGAGCGCGCGATCAAGTACCGGCACGACATGGGCTTCCCCGACATGAAGGTGGCCTTGAGCATCGGTGTACAGCGCATGGTGCGCTCGGACATCGGCGGTGCGGGGGTGATCTTCACCCTGGAACCCGAGAGCGGCTTTCGCAACGTGGTGCACGTGGCCGCGGCGTGGGGCCTCGGCGAGAACGTGGTGCAGGGCGCCGTGGAGCCCGACGAGTGCCAGCTCTTCAAGCCCTCCCTGCGCAGCGGCAAGCTGGCCGTGCTGCAGCACCGCTGCGGCACGAAGCAGCGCACCATGGTGCTCGCGCCGGCCGGCAACGACCGGCCCGGGTCCACCACGATCAATATCGACACGCCCGCCGAACGGCGCGACCGCCCCGTGCTCACCACGGATGAAATGCAGCAGCTCGGGCGGTGGGCCCTGGCCATCGAGGACCACTACGGCATGCCCATGGACATGGAGTGGGCGAAGGATGGCGCGACCGGTGTGCTGTACATCGTGCAGGCGCGGCCCGAGACCGTGCACTCCGCCAAGGACCCCTACCAGGTGAAGGAGTACGCGCTGAAGGGCGGTGGCACGCCGGTGGTGACCGGCAGCGCGGTGGGCAGCCGCATCGCCGCCGGCCGTGTGCGCAAGCTGGACAGTCCCGCCGAGGCGGACCGGCTGCAGCCCGGCGAGGTGCTCGTCACCGACATCACGAACCCCGACTGGGACCCGGTGCTGAAGCGCGCGTCGGCCATCATCACCAACAAGGGCGGTCGCACCAGCCACGCCGCCATCGTGGCGCGCGAGATGGGCACGGTGGCCGTGGTGGGCGCGCTCGACGCAACCGAAAAGCTCCAGGACGGTCAGCTGGTGACCGTGAGCTGCGCGGAAGGCCGCACCGGCAAGGTGTACGACGGACGGCTGGAATGGAGCGAACGCGCCATCGACCTCAAAGGCGTGGAGCTGCCGCGCACCGACGTGATGCTCATCCTCGCCGACCCCGAGAAGGCCTTCCGGTACGCCTTCCACCCGCAGCGGGGCGTGGGCCTCATGCGCCTGGAGTTCGTGATCAACAACAGCATCCGCGTGCACCCCATGGCGCTGGTGCGCTTCCAGGAGCTGAAGGACGAGGCGGCGAAGGCCGAGATCGAGCGGCTCACGCGCCACCACCCGGACAAGCGGCGCTACTTCATCGAGCACCTGGCGGAGGCCGTGGCCACCATCGCGGCCGCGTTCCACCCGCACGACGTGATCGTGCGCATGAGCGACTTCAAGACCAACGAGTACGCCAGCCTGCTCGGCGGTGCGCAGTTCGAGCCCGCCGAGGAGAACCCGATGATCGGCTTCCGCGGCGCTTCGCGTTACTACAACGACCGCTACCGCGAAGGCTTCGCGCTGGAGTGCGCGGCCATGAAGCGCGTACGCGACGAAATGGGCCTCACGAACGTGAAGCTCATGATCCCCTTCTGTCGCACCGAGGGCGAGGCGGAACGCGTGGTGGCGCTGATGGCGGAGCTCGGGCTGAAGCGCGGGGAGAACGGGCTGCAGCTCTACATGATGACCGAGATCCCCAGCAATGCGGTGCGGGCGAAGGACTTCGCACGGCACTTCGACGGC
>JBIJCH010000286.1:0-3740 GCA_044344815.1 Flavobacteriales bacterium
ATTGCAGATGCCGTCGCCATCGGTATCACCGCTGGCCGTGCCCACGCACTGGCAGCTGCTGTTCAGCACATCGTTGATGGTGCAGGCGTTCCCGTCGTTGCAGGCGGAACCGATCACACCGGGCACGGTGGGGCAGTTGTCCTGCGCGTTGCAGATGCCATCGCCGTCCTGGTCGTTGCCCGCCGTGCCCACGCACTGGCAGCTGCTGTTCAGCACATCGTTGGTGGTGCAGGCGTTGCCGTCGTTGCAGGCGGAACCGATCACACCGGGCACCGTGGGGCAGTTGTCCTGCGCATTGCAGATGCCATCGCCATCGGTATCGCCGCTGGCGGTGCCCACGCACTGGCAGCTGCTGTTGAGCACATCGTTGATGGTGCAGGCGTTGCCGTCGTTGCAGGCGGATCCGATCTGGCCGGCCACGTTCGGACAGTTGTCCAGGGTGTTGCACACGCCATCCCCGTCGCTGTCGGCCGAGGCGGTGCCCACGCACTGGCAGCTGCTGTTGAGCACGTCGTTGATGGTGCAGGCGTTGCCGTCGTTGCAGGCCGATCCGATCTGGCCGGCCACGTTGGGGCAGTTGTCGGTGGCGTTGCACACCCCATCGCCATCGGTGTCGCCGCTGGCGGTGCCCACGCACTGGCAGCTGGCGTTCCACGCATCATTGATGGTGCAGGCATTGCCATCGTTGCAGGCGCTGCCGGGCAGTGCGGTGCCGCCCACCACGCCCAGGCAGTCGGGACCGGCGGAGCCCGATGCGGTGGCCAGCGCGCCGAGGGACAGGTTGTAGTAGCTGCCGCTGGTGGAGGACTGGAGCTTCACGGCGCGCACCATGTACTCGCGGCCGGCCACGAAGGGCACCGTGGGGCTCACGAACGAGGTGCCGGTGACCAGCGTGGGCACCACGCGGGTCACCACGCCAGTGGTCTGGTCGATCTGGTAGATGTAATAGCCGGCCACCGGTTCGCTGGAGGCCGTCCAGGTGAAGGAGGCATTGCCGCCGGCGTTGGTGACCTGCAGGTTGGTGGGCGGGGCCACGGCGAACATGCGCAGGGTGGGGTCGCCCATCAGGCCGAGGTGGACCCGTCCGTAGGTGGAACCCTGCCAGCCGTTGTTCTGCGGGGTGTACACCGACCCGTTGTTCATGCTCTGGATGGCGCTGTAGCCGATGTGATCGCCCAGGCCCATGTGGTGGAACCACCAGTTGGGTATGGCGGACCACACGCTGGTGAGGCCCTGGCCGCTGGCGATCTGTGCACGCATGAAGTTGTTGCGGTTGTCCCAATCGCCGAAGTAGCTGCCGAAGGACATGTTGAACACCCCGCCGAGCTGGGTGGAGGTGGCGTAGTCCTGCGTGGTGGCGATGTTGTTCGCCCCGTTGAACGTGAGCACGTTGTTGTCCACCGCCTGCAGACCACCACCGCTGCTGTAGGTCCACAGGTAGCTCTGGTTGTTCACGTAGGTGGAGAACGCGTAGGCGTAGGGATAGCAGTCGGTGATGTTCTGATGGCCCACGAGCGCGGCGATGCTCCGGTAGCCCGAGGCCGCCAGGGGGTTGCTCACCCATTGCAGGTTGTCGAACACGATGCCGCGCGTCTGCGGCACCCATTGCTTCACCTTGAAGTCGTGGGCCTTGTTGAGGTAGGCGGCCAGCAGCTGCGCCTCGCTCTGGCCGAAGGCCGGCATGTCCTGAAGGTCCACACGGCCGATCTGCAGCTCGAGCGCGGAGGGATAATCGCTCTGGTCGAACTTGCCATCACCGGGCACGTTGTGGTTCAGCGGATAACCGCCGGTGCTGTTCACGCTGTTGTCCGTCCAGGTGCCGTTCACATCGGCGTAGTACCCGTCGCACGGCCAGGCCCCGAGGTGCGAGCTGTGGCCATCGGGGTTCACGTTGCCGGAATAAGGCACCGGCACGTGGCCCACGAGGTACACCGCCTTCACGTTGGCGGGGTCGGCGTTGTAGATGCCCTGGATGATGCTGCGGATGCTGGGAACGGAAGCGGTGCGGCTCACGTCCTGGCGGATCACCGTCCACCCATCGGCCTTCAGGTCGGCCTGCAGCTGGGCCAGCTGCGGTGCGATGGACGGGGCCATCGTGTTGTCGACCAGCAGGATCAGCTTGCCCTGGTACTCCACCGGGGGCACCTCGATGCCTGCGGCGATGTAGCCGTTGCCCGTTCCCGAGGATGCCGAACGCACCACACGGTACTCGTAGTAGGTGCCCACGGTCACCGCGTTGTCCGTCCACTGGGTCGCCGAACCCGCCACGCTCGCGTAGGTGGACCCCCACGAGGTGGCGTTGCGTGTCTTGCGGAAGATGGTGAACCCGCTGCTGTTCGCCAGCGGCGCCCAGGTGAGCGTGATGGACGCAGGGCTGCTCTGCACGGTGGCGGAGACCTGCACGGCGTTGATCAGCGAGGGCGACTGTGCGCTAGCAAGCGCGACCATGGCCAGGGCCATGGCAAGGAGAAGGTTGCGGAGCATCGGCAGAACAGGATGGAAGGAACAAGCGCCGTTCACATGTCCCGCGCAGCGGCAGTGCTGCGGTCACGACCCGTCGGGCAGAATGGTCGATGACGTGGTTCATGGACTGGCATCCTTTGTACCGTACATCCTGGACCAAAGGTTTCAGGCGCCGCCCCCCCTCCTGAAGGCAATGCGATGGAGCCGGGATCCGAACGGATGGAGCGGCCCTTAACGGCGCACCCAGCGGGCGATCGCCAGCCCGCGTCCATCAAGCGTTTCCAACCGGAGGAAATACACGCCCGTCGACAATCCGGAGACGTCCATCGAACCGGTGACGGACTGCTCCAGCACGCGCTTTCCGAGCACGTCGAGGATCACGGCCCTTTGGGCGGATCCAGCAGGCCATTGGTAGAAGATCAGGTCGGTGGCGGGGTTCGGATGCACCGGGAGCGGGGAAAGCCCGCCGATCTCGTTCATGCCGATGAGGTCGCAGGCATCACCCACACCGTCACCATCGGCATCGGCCTGGTCGGGATTCGAGATCCAGGGGCAGTTGTCGCACAGGTCACCGTACGCGTCCAGGTCGAAGTCCTCCTGCAACGGATTGAACAGGGATGCGCAGTTGTCGTCGCAGTCGAGCGCACCGTCCAGGTCCCCGTCGGGGTCGGGCTGAACACCGGAGGTGCCGCCCGCGCATACCCCGCAACCGTCGAGGAAGGCTGTGCCACCGATCACACCGGCACAGTCGATCGGCAGACCGGCACAGACACAGTTGGAGGTCCACGCATCGTTCCCGGTCCCCGGGTCCCCGTCATCGCAGGCCGAACCGGGCAGGGCGATACCCCCGGGAGCGCCCAGGCAATCGTAGGCCTCACCCAGGCAGGTGCAGGTTCCGGTCCAGATGTCGTTGCCGGTGTCCGCATCCCCATCATCGCAGGGGGTCCCGGGCAGGTCGGTCCCACCGGGCACGCCCGCACAGTCGATCAGGAGGCCGGCGCAGGTGCAATCCGTCCGCCACACGTCATCACCGGTGGAGGCATCGCCATCGTCGCAGGCCGTGCCGGGGAGCGCCGTGCCACCGGGAACGCCCACGCAATCGATCAGCAGGCCCGCACAGGCGCAATCCGGCTGCCACGCGTCATCGCCGGTGGAGGCATCCCCATCATTACACGCCGTCCCCGGCAGGTCCGCCCCGCCCGGCACACCGACGCAATCGATCAGCAGTCCGGCGCAGCTGCAATCGGACCGCCACTCGTCATCGCCGGTGGAGGAGT
>JBIJCH010000288.1:0-3696 GCA_044344815.1 Flavobacteriales bacterium
GATGTATGCACGGCTCACGGCGCCATCGAAGTAGAGCGCGTTGGTGCAGCCCTGCTCCTTGAAGTGGGTGGCCAGGTCGAAGAAGTTCACGGGCTCGCGGCTGATCACGAAGAGCAGCTTCCCATCGGGCCGTATGCCCACGCCGTTGCGGATGTGCAGGTTGGTGCTGCCCTGCCGGAACTGCGCATTGATCGTGCCATCCACCAGCAGCATGGGACCGCTCTGCGTGGCGTAGCGCGGGGTGGGCGCCTGCTTCATGGCCGCCGTGGTGCGCACGAAGGCCTTGCCATCGGCCTCGATGCCGAACACGCCATTGGGCTGCATGGTGAAGTTGCCGGTCCCTCCGGTGGCCGTGTTCAGCTTGTGCAGGGTGCGTCCGTTCTCCACGTACAGCCCCACCGGCGCCTGCTGCGGGTCGTACATGCCGCCGTTCATGGCGAAGCGCAGGGTCCGGCCGGTGCGCTTCAGCTCCTGTTCCAGGGCGCCGATGTTCCCCAGCACCTGTCCCTTGGCGTCCTTCCAGTGCAGGGTTACGGGCTCCTTCGCGGGGTCCACCCAGCGCTCGGCGAAGCGCACATCCTTGGCGGGCTGCGGCGACGCGCCCAGCAGCAGAAGGGGGAGCAGGAGCAGCGCGTTCCGCATGGGTTCAATGGTCGTATTGCACCTTGTCCGTGAGCCATGAATAACTCGCCACCAGCTCGCGGAACGCCTTCAACGCCTTGTCGTGCGAACGCTTGTCGCGCGCGGTGAGCACCACCATCACCAGCACGGTGCGCTCGCCGATGTAGGCCACGCTCTCCTGGTTCCCGTCCTTCCCGAAGTCGAAGCGCTGCACCACGGCCTTGCGTTGCTGCTGCGTGATCACGATGGTGTCCTGCTGTTCGACCTGCAGCTGCGGCGAGCCCTCCTTCATGGAGCGCAGGTCGCTCTCCATCGCCTGCCATCCGGTCTCCCCCGTGGCAGAGTCCAGCAAGGCGACGTTGGTGTACATCACGGCCGCACCATTGCTCCAGCTTTCACCTTCCGGGTAGAACACGGCATGCAGGCCCTGGTCCACGCCGCTGCTGTTGTCCAGCACCCAGCCCTCCGGGGCCGTGAGCGCATAGGCATGGCCGCGGCCGTAGAGGATGCCGGTGCCACCGACCTGGCCCTGGAGGCTGCCGCTCATCAGGAGCGCCAATGCTGTATGGGCGATGGTGCGGAGGTCGCTCATGGTCATTCGAGCCAGATGATCGCGAGCCCGGTGGCGGCCTTCAGCCTGGCGAGGTCCTCCGGTGTCTCGAACCCCACCACCAGGTCCTGGCCACCGGTATCGAAGTAGGTGTACCGGCCCTTCAACCCGAGCTCGGTGGTGAGCGCCGCCATGCGGCTGAAGAAGCCCGGGTCGACCCAGTCGTTGTCCACCTTCAGGTCCCAGCGCACCGGCTGGCCGTTCGCCACGAACGACACCCAGGCCTTGCCCTGCTCGTAGTCGAGGCCGCTCTTCACCTCGGTGCACACCAGCGCGCCGCGGGTGATCCGGGCCATGTCGTGCACGATGCGGACGTAGCTGTCCTCGTCCTCGATGGCCTCGGTGTCGAAGTGCCAGCAGCGGTCGGTGAGCGGGGTCCACGGTTCCTCCTCCGTGGTCATGCCCAGGGTGATGTACAGCAGGCTGAAGGGCGCGGTGGTGAAGGCCTTCGCACCCTCGTCCCAGCGCAGCAGGTCCGCGGTGGTCACGCCATCGTTCAGGGTGAAGCCATGCTGCTGGAAGACCGCGAGCTGCTGCTCGAAGGTGGGTTGTGCGGCCACGAGCTGGCTGCCGCCGATGCCGAGCGCGCCGAGCAGCCGGGTGAGGATACTGGACATGGTGATGGTCGGGTGAAGATCGGCAGGAAGTGCGATCCGTGATGCGCGCTTCCTTTGCGCCATGCCCCGGCGCACCTACCTCCGCGATGGCCGCGCCCCGGTGCCCAGGGATGTGCACGTGAGCGCCACCATGAGCCGCATCCGGGCGAAGCACACCGGACCGGAGCTGGCGGTGCGGAAGGCGCTGCGCGAACGCGGCCTCACCGGCTACCGCCTCCACTACGCCAAGGCCCCCGGCAAGCCCGACATCGCTTTCGTGGGCCGCAAGGTGGCGGTGTTCGTGCACGGCTGCTTCTGGCACGGCTGTCCGCATTGCCAGCCCCGCCGCCCCAAGACCCACAAGGGTTTCTGGAACGCCAAGCTCGACCGCAACCAGGAGCGCGATGCGGAGAAGGCCATGGCGCTGAAGCAGGCCGGCTGGAGAGTGATCACCCTGTGGGAATGCCGGGTGAGGAAGGATGTGGGGAGGGAGGTGGGGAGGGTGGTGCGGGTGGTGGGGTTATGTCGGTCATGAACGCTCCAGGCTTGCCCGAAGCATCGTGATGAGGTCCGCGCACGCTCGCTCTTCACGCTGCACGACGCTCCCCGCTCCACATCTGTGTCCACTGCGCCTTCGCGAAGCCGCTTCGGCGGAGCAAGGCACCATAGCGCCTTCGCGAAGCAAGGTCCGTGTCCATCTGTGGTTCCACCTCCTTCAGCTGAGGTTGAACCACCGCACACACCACCTCCTCGACAACTTCTACCCAGTGGTCGGATCTCTGCTCACTTTCCCCGGAACAACCTTCCGAAGAACCGCTTCTCGAATTCCCAGAAGAACCGGAACTGCCCCAGCAGCGCGCCGTACACCAGCAACACCAGGTTATAGAAGGGGAGGATGAGGATGTAGTAGAGCACCGAGAACCACACGCTGGGTTCCCCCTCGCCGGTGGCCCATTGCACGATGGGGCGCTTGAGGAACATCACCGTGAAGCCGGTGCACGCGAACACCAGCAGGATGATGAGCACGCGCGAGGGCGATACGTTCCACCGCGTTGCCAGCCGGTCCATCCAGCCCTTGCGCTCCCCCGTTGCCACGGGGCGAAGATCGGGGGTGAAGGGCCAGGTTGTTCGTTGTCCGTTGTCAGTTGTCCGTCGGGAACGTGCATTCACGATGCACGGTCCCGTTGTTCGTTGTCCGTTGTTCGTCGGGGACGTGGATCCACGATGCACTGTGCACGAACAACGAACAACGATCTCAATCCTTCCACTCCGCCAGGAAGAGGTTCGTGTCGCGCGTGCCGCCGTTGTTGCGGTTGCTGCTGAACACGAGGTACTTCCCGTCCTTGCTGAAGACGGGGAAGGCATCGAAGGTGTCGCTGGTGGTGAGGCGCTCCAGACCGCTGCCATCGGTGTTGATCATGAACAGGCTGAAGGGGAAGCCGCGCTCGGTCTGGTGGTTGCTGGCGAAGATGATCTTGTTGCCGCCGGGGTGCCAGTAGGGCGCCCAGTTGGCCTTGCCCAGGCTGGTGATCTGCTTCATGTCGCTGCCGTCGGCGTTGGCGATGAAGAGCTCCATCTGCGTGGGCTGCACCAGGCCCTGCCGCAACAGGTCCTTGTACTCCTTCATTTCCTCGGGCGTCCTGGGCCGGCTGGCGCGCCACACGAGCTTGGTGCCATCGGGGCTGAAGAAGGCGCCACCGTCGTAGCCGAGGGTGTTGGTGATGCGCTTCACATCGCTGCCGTCGATGTTCATGGTGTACAGCTCCAGGTCGCCGTCGCGCGTGCTGGTGAACACGATGCGGTCGCCGGTGGGGCTCACGGTGGCCTCGGCGTCGTAGCCCTTGGTGGTGGTGAGCTGCTTCAGGCTCT
>JBIJCH010000320.1:0-3324 GCA_044344815.1 Flavobacteriales bacterium
CCAGCTGGCCCAGGTGCTGCCGGGCACCGCGCTCACCGTGCTACCCGGCACCACGGTGCTGGTGAACGGTGCGCTGGGTTTCGGTGTGGGACCCAATGCCACCTGTCTCAACCACGGCACCATCGAACTGTCCCCCGATGCATACGTGCAGGAGGCCTTCGGTTCGCCGATCACGGGCGATGGCATGGAGCGCATCACCCGCTCCTTCCCCACCCCGCTTGCCGCCGTCAATGTGGGCGGATTGGGCCTGGTGGTGACCACGGGCATCGCGCCGGGCACGGTGACCGTGCAACGTGGGCACCTGCCCCGCAACGGTCAGGGCGGCAACACCAGCGTGGCCCGCTGGTACGACTGGGATGCCGCCACCAATACCGGGCTCGGGGCCGCGGTGGGCTTCGGCTACGATGCCGTGTTGCTGAACGGGGTGGCTGAGACCGACCAGGTGCTTCACGTGCAACAGGGACCCACGGACTGGGTCGCCCTGCCCTCGGCGGTGAACACGGTCGACAGGGTGGTGGAAGCCACGGGCCTCGACAGCATCGGCACGCTCACCACCTTCGCGGGGGCATTGTCCACAGGGCTTTCGGCCCAGGTCCGCGAGCAGGGCGCCATGCTGGTGCCCACGCTGGCCGACGAAGAGGTGAGGCTGCTCACCACGGCGACCGGAACGGACCGCACGGTACGGGTGTTCGATGTGGCGGGAAGACCAGCTTGGAACGGCGTTCTCGCTGCGGACATGATGACCCTGCGCATCCCTGTCCTCGGCTTCGCCAGCGGTTGCTACACGGTGCAACTTGATGAAGGGCCGGCCCTCCGGTTCGTTCGCCCATGAACGCGCGTGGCCATTTCCTCCTCCTGCTTGGGCTTGCGCCCTTGTTCGGTCGCGGCCAATGGGAAGTGCCCGTGCGTGTGGCGCTCACCGGTCCCACGGTCAACGAGCGCCAGGTCACCGGGCTGGCCGCCCCGCAGGAGGGCACGGATGGCGTGAGCCTCGAAGCGGCACGCGAACAACGGGTCTCGTACGCCACGGCCATCGGTCAGAACGCGCTCAGCGCTTCGCTCAATCCCGCACCGGCAGGGCTATCCACCGGGCTCACGGTCACCCTGGTGCCCGCGATGGCGAACACCGGCCCGGTGACCCTTGACCTCAACGGCCAGGGCACGGCACCCGTGGTGAAGCATGTTTCACAGCCGTTGGACAGCGCCGACCTGAGGCCGGGCGTGCCCGTCACCCTGGCCTGGGACGGCGCGGCCTTCCAGGTGCTCACACAATTGCACGGCAGCTGTCCTCCGGGAAGCACGCCCATCTCACCGGACGCCTGCATCGATGTCGCCAGCAGCGATACGGTGAACTTCTACACCGCGAATGTGCGTTGCGCCAACGCGAACGGCAGGCTGTGCACCTTTTCCGAGTGGATCCACGCCTGCCAGCGCGACCCGGCCTTCCTGGGCACC
Organism: Flavobacteriales bacterium; assembly: GCA_044344815.1. GTDB lineage: Bacteria > Bacteroidota > Bacteroidia > Flavobacteriales_F > PHOS-HE28 > PHOS-HE28. The sequence goes on from JBIJCH010000320.1 coordinate 1,456, forward strand.
GTGCTCAATTACGAGTGGGTGGACCATGCCGCCAATGATGCCAACAAGGCCAAGGCCATGGGCATTGATGGCGCCACCCTGCAGCCTTCCTGCCAGGGGGGAGGATTGCGCGTGCCCACAGGGCTGTACAGCTACCGCTGCTGCTACGACCGATGATGCGCCCCACCATCCTCCTCCTCTCGGCGTTGCTGGGCCTGGCCGCAGCGCACGCCCAGGTGACCGTGGACCGGCCACTTCGGTTCACCGCCGCCGACAGCACCCTGCGGCAGGTGGAGGGTATCGCGCCGGCGGTCTCGGGCGATGCCTTGCTGCAGGCCGGCGCTGGTCGTGGAATCGTGCACCTGGCCCAGGCCGGCGGCACGGCCATGGCGGTGACCCTGGTGATGGAGCCGCCGTGCACGGCCTATGTGAGCGGGCTTAAGGTGCGTTGGACCCCGGTGGCGCAGGGCGCCGGCCTCGTCACCCTCAACGTGGACGGGCTAGGTGCCCGCAGGCTGTACCGCAGCGACGGGCTGCCGGTGGATGCCGGCGCGCTGGCCGTCGGGTCGATCGCCGAAGCCGTGTACCAGGACACAGCGTTCTTCCTGCAGCACCGCCAGCGGACAACCTGCCCCGACGGTTACCTGCCGGTGAACGCCTCGCTGTGCATCCAGCGCAACGACACGTTGAACACGAGCATCTTCAACGCCGTGAAATGGTGCAGCGACCGGGGCGCCCGCCTGTGCACCTGGGACGAATACATCGCGGCCTGCACCGCCCAGCAGGGCGCGTTGATCGACCTGTTCGACAACTGGGAGTGGATGGACGATACCAGCGACCACACGCACACGGCCAACCAGGCGGGCCGCTGGCAATGCCGAAGCCAACGGGCCATCGGCGCCGTGGACCACCCGAACAACTACGGCAGTGTACGGTGCTGCCTATGGCGGAAATGAAGCACCTGCGCCACGTCCTTCCCCTGGCCGCCATGCTGGCGGTGGTCAACGCCTTCGGGCAGGTAGGCATCGACCGACCGGTGCAGCTTACGGGCACGGCGCCGGTAGACCGCCGCGTGGAGGGACTTGCCGACCCGGTGATGGACGCCGATGCCCTGAACGCCCGCACCCTGCAGCAGGGAAGGCTCGTGAGCGGAATGGTGCAGGGTGGCAACACCTGGACGCTGACCCTTCAGCCGGGGCCCGACAGCCTGCCTCCCGGCACGCAACTGGTGGTGAAAGCCCCGGCCGGCAACGGCGGTCCTGTGACCCTGGCCGTGAACGGCGGTGCCGCGCTGCCCGTGCTGCGCGACAGCGGCGACCCGCTGGAGCCCGGTGATGTGCTCGCGGGACAGATGGTGGCCCTCACCCGGCACGGCGCGGGCTACCTGCTCACCAGCGGCAGGCCCTCCGCCAAGCGGCCCTGCCCCACGGGCTTCGTGCAGGTCACCGAGGGCTACTGCATCGAGGTGGTGCAGCGCGACACGGCGGACTTCCATGAGGCGGCTGTGACCTGCGGTGCGCTCGGCGGCCGCATGTGCACCTGGGGTGAATGGTACGTGGCCTGCACCCGGGCATCGCAGCTGGGCATCGGCGACCTGGTGGGCGACTGGGAATGGACCAACAATTCGGCCAACGGCGACGGGCTGGTGCGCGTGGTGGGCGAGTTCTCCTGCACGGCGGCCGCCACCAGCCAGGGCTGGGACCTGCTGCCGCGCAACTTCCGATGCTGCTTCCGGCGTTGACGCCCGGGGATCGCGCATTTTAGCGCCCTCGCATGCTGTTCAACAGCCTCGTCTTCGCGCTCTTCCTGCCCGTGGTGTTCGTCCTGTACTGGGGCGTGCTCCGCAGCGTGCAGGGCCGCAACCTGCTGCTGATCGCGGCGGGCTTCGTC